>NZ_JBDNJQ010000028.1:0-61510 GCF_051172895.1 Nostoc sp. CALU 1950
TGTCTTCATTTTTAATTTTTAATTTTTAATTTTTAATTCCGCCTTGCGGTACTAGGCTTCTGTTGGAAAATATTTACTTTGATGTAAGGTCTTGGATAAGATATGGACTCTGAAGCATTAATTGATTTGTTCTATGAAATGGTCGCTGGAAAGGAAATGGATTGCCTCTGCTTTTGGCTTGTGTTTATTATTAATGGGTACAGCTAGTCTTATTTCTTACCAAAATGCTACTCAGCTAATTGCAAGTAGCAATCAAGTGAAGGATACGCATGAGGTAATGAAAAATATTATCGACATCTTTGCTACACTAACCGATGCAGAAGCAGGACGTAGGGGTTATATCCTATATGGAGAGCAATCAGAACTCAAACGTTACTATCAGGCAATGCAAAGCCTAGATGCCAAAGTTCAAAAGTTGCAGCAACAACTTGCTGATGACTCCTCCCAACAGCAGCAACTAACGAAGCTAAAATTCTTCATTACTCAAAGAGTTAAGTTATCTAAACAGTCAATTAACCTCAAAAAAACAGGTAAATCAAGCTTTGCCATTCAAGCACCTTTAATTATTCAAGGCAACCAAAACCGTAATCAAATCCGTGAAATACTTACCCAAATGCAAGCTAGAGAGGAACAGTTATTGCAAATTTCGGTCAGAGATTCTCAAGATAATATCCGCAACCGGATGTTAATTGAATTCCTCGGTACTTTCTTGAGTTTTGCTATTTTACTAGGGGTTTATGCCTTGCTTTATCAACAATTAGTTAAGCGTCAGCAAGCAGAAACTATTCAAAAAACTCTAGCTCAAGAAAAAGAACTTAGTGAATTGAAGTTGCGCTTTTTTTCAATGGTATCCCATGAATTTCGTACACCATTGAGTATTATCTTAGGGTCGGCTCAACTATTGGCTCAAAGTAATCAGCAGTGGACAGAAGAGAAGAAACTTAAAAATCTGTATCGCATTCAATCTTCAGCTAGGTCAATGAACCAGTTACTGACCGATATTTTAACTTTGACTAGGGCAGAAGCTGGTAAATTAGAATTTCATCCAGAACTGATGGATTTGGAAGCATTTTGCATTAATTTAATAGAAGACCTCCAATTTTGTAATCAACAGCAACATACTATTAAATTTATTAGTCAAGGTAACTGTACTCATGCCAAATTAGATGAAAATATACTGTATTCTATTTTGACTAATTTACTCTCAAATGCGATGAAATATTCACCTCCAGAGGGAAGAATTTTCCTAATTCTTAGTTGTGAAGCACACGCAATAATTTTCCAAGTCAAAGATAATGGTATAGGAATTCCTTCAGAATTTCATCAGCATTTATTTGAGCCTTTTCATCGTGCTAATAATGTAGGCAAGATAGTTGGCAGTGGACTAGGACTGGCTGTGGTGAAAAAATGCTTAGAAATACATCAAGGAGAAATTTATGTAGATACTGAGGTAGGAGGCGGAACAAGTTTTACGATAAAATTTCCCCAACAGGGAACAGTAATAATCAAGAATAAATGAAGCAGTCATAATTAATGAAAATATCCTGCTTCTGAACTACTCCCGGATGGCAGTTTTGAATCAAGATAGAAATCTGCTTTGATTTTTGAAAAACACCGTACAACTAAGAAGCCTTCTTCCTTCTTGACTGTTGCCTATTGCCTGCCTATCGCGCTTGTCTGCGACACGCTCCGCGAACGCGCACCACGCAAATTAGTTCAGAAATCAAAGCGGATTCCTATAGTATGCTAAGGGCTAGGAAATAGTACAGAATATTTTGATAGGTAAGAAAGTCTAAGTTGCCCATCTGGTAAATTAATTTTAACAATTGATTCAGGAAAAATTATGGCACTATATTTGGACTCAGCGATCGCATCGGAAGCTGAAGTTGTTAAGCTTTGGGGATGGGTGAAAGGTATTACAACAAATCCCACGCTGTTGTCTCAAAGCGATACTCCACCAGAAACCACGCTGAAAAAATTGGTTGCCTTGACTTCTGGCCCGTTATACTATCAACTTATGGCATCTGATAAAGCTGGGATGCTAGCTGAAGGTAGAAAAGCTTTTGAGATTATTGGTTCACAAACAATTTTGAAAATTCCCGCAACACCGTTAGGTTTTGAAGTGGTGGCGAGTCTATCGCCAGAGATTACCTGTTCAGTGACAGCGATTTACAGTGCAGCACAGGCAGCAGTAGCACGGGAAGCAGGAGCTAAAATTGCCATAGCTTATGTAAATCGAGCTACTCGGTTATTAGGTGATGGTATTGCTTTGGTGCGGGATATGGCTAGCGTACTCAAAGGCAGTGATACGGAAATCTTGGCAGCTAGTATCAAATCTCCTGAAGAAGCAGCCGCATCATTGCAAGCTGGGGCGCATCATCTGACTTTACCACTAGCAATGTTGCAGGCGATCGCAACTCATGAATTTTCACAAAAAACTGTTGAAGAATTCGCTAAAGGAGGCATTGGTTTAACTAATTCGTAATTCGTATAGGAATCTGCTTTGATTTTTGAATTGATTTGCGTATACAGGCAATAGGCAATAGGCAAGAAGGCAATAGGAAAGAAGGCAATAGGAAAGAAGGGTTTTTTAGTTTTACGGAGTTTTTTCAGCAATCAAATATGAGTCCTATATGTGATCAATAAGCGAATTTAGCTAAACTATAAAAGTCAAATTTTCTCAACATCTCCAGAAATGTGAACACCGCAGGTACTTGGAGAACATTAGATAAAATTGCAGTTGCAATAACTCTTTCAAGTGGTGCAGGTAAACTATATACCTGAACCTTTGGGGGAATGGGTACAGCTGCTAAACGAGGCATAATAGCTGCTCTGAGTCCTTGATTTACCATGCTAACGACTGTGGAATCTTCTTGAATGTCGCTAGCAGTATTGATTGGAATTGCCAAAGTCTTCAGGTGGTTGTGAAGAATGCGTCCACAGGGTGTACAAGGAAGCAAAACCGGCGGATAGGCTGCTATGTCTTCCCACGTAATTTTCGGACTGCTAATTTTGGTATGTGGTGGTAGTAAAGCTACATATTCATCCCGAAAAATTTCCCAGGTTTCAAATTCCTCACCAGTTGGTAGACAAGTAATACCAATATCGGCACGTCCATCACGCAAACACTGTTCTACATGCGTGAAAGCAGAGCATTCTATGATTGTGACAGCAATTTCTGGGAATTGATCGTGAAATTGGGCTATTGCTTTTGGTAATAGATGGGTGGCGACACTCCGAAAAGCCGCAATTCGCACATGACCACCGTGTAAACCTTTATGCAGGTTTGCTTCGTGTTGCATCATCTCTAGATGCTGCATTGCTTGACGTGCATGATACAAAATCCGCTCTCCAGCCGGTGTCAGCACCGCACCGTGACGACCTCTGGCAAATAAAGGCACACCCAGTTCTTCTTCTAGGGTGGCAATGGCATGACTAATCGCAGGTTGGGAAAGCTGCAATTCTAAGGCTGCCTCACTAAAGTTACCACGATCTGCTACTGCAACTATGGCTCGGAGTTGGGATAATTTCATGGGCAATTGATTAAAACAAGGGTATACACATCCTGACTTTATTGTGACAAAAAGGTTGAATTAGTGACTTTTCATATCTATAAATCCCATTTATAGAACCTATGCAAGCCATGATTTGATTCCTAACTGAGATGTTGCTACTGTTTCAATACTTGTCGGTTAAGGGGGAAAGGGGAAGGGGGAAAGGGAAATTAAAACCTTTAACCCAAACCCAGTAACCCTTTCCCAAAACCAAACTTTGGGTTCAAAATGCTTAACCGAGTAGTATTGGCTACTGTTTTATTTACTGAGCAACTTTCAGAAACAATTCTATGAATAATCACATTAGGTGTCTACCAACAGAAGATATAGAAATAAATTGTAGTTCGTTATCCCAGAAAACAAATAACTCAAATTTATGGAAATCTCTGCATATTTTCTGGGAAAAATTTCTCAAAAAACTCCTAGAAAATCCTAACGAATTACAAGTTTGGCAAAAGGTTGACCGCCACGGTAATATTTATTGGCAAGCTTACGATCCTGCTACGGGAAAATCTTTTTCTTCAGGTTCTCAAGCTGATGTGTGTCTGTGGATTGAACAGCTTTATAGATATTAAAAAAAATGACGCAACTTACTTTAGTAATTGGCAACAAAAATTATTCATCTTGGTCACTTCGTCCTTGGTTAGCGATGAAGCAATTCGGTTTGGAATTCAATGAGATTCGGATTCCTCTCTACAACAACCGAGATTTTTCATCGAAAATTCAGCAATACTCGTCATCAGGAAAAGTACCTGTATTATTGCACGATACACAAACCGTGTGGGATTCTCTTGCTATTTGTGAATATCTAGCTGAAACGTTTCCAACTTTGCAATTGTGGCCAGAGGATAAATATGCAAGGGCATTAGCCCGTTCCATCAGTGCGGAAATGCACTCAGGGTTTCAAAATTTGCGTCAGAATATGCCAATGAACTGCCGTACTAAATATCCTGGTAAAGGTTTAGTTTCTGGTGTACAACAAGATATTGACCGCATTACTAGTATCTGGAAAGAATCACGTCAAAAATTTGGGGCTGGTGGCAATTTATTGTTTGGCAAGTTCACTATTGCAGATGCGTTTTTTGCTCCAGTTGTTCTGCGGTTTGTCACCTATGATGTGCAGTTAGATAATATTTCTAGAGATTATGTTGAGACAGTTTTGGCACTTCCAGCAATGCAGGAGTGGATAAATGCAGCAAAGAGTGAGACAGAAATTATCTCTCAATACGAGTTTTAGATAAATAGCAAATAAGAAGAACATGAAGGGTAGAAATATTTTAATTCGAGATGCAAATCAGAGAGATATTCCTGCCATGATGGAATTGATTCATTTAAAAGCTGAATTTGATGGTTGTCTTGAATCTGTAGAAGCAACTCCTCAAAAGCTAGAAATTGATTTGTTTGGAGAAAAGCCCCTTGCTTTTGTTCTTTTGGCTGAAGTTGATGGGGATATTATTGGGTTGGCAACCTATCACTTTATCTATTCAACTTTTTTAGCCAAACCTGGAATTTGGCTTGATGATTTATATGTCAAAGCTGAATATCGAAGCCACCGAGTTGGTCAGGCGTTAATGCTACGCTTGCGCCAGATTGGACAGGAAAAAGGTTGCGGCAGAATTGATTGGACTGTAGCTGTATCTAACGAAGGTGGAATCAATTTTTATGAAAAAATAGGTGCAAAGCTCATCAATAAAGTAAAATTGTGTCGCTTAGATGGTCTAAGTATTACAGTAGAGTAGGCATTCTAGTTCCCACCTTACAAGCAACAAACTTTCAGGTTAGTTTACTCAGTGGTGTTGGTAAACCGTCAATGCTGACGAGATTTTTCTGCTGTTGATATTCTCTAACTCCCTCTTCGCCTTTTTTATTAGCCCAGTTTACTAGAGTCTGGCGCTGACCTCGATATTCATAGAGTGGTACACCAAAACCACAGGATATTTGTATTTTTTCAATATCAGCAACGATAATTTGACGAGTTCCAGGTATCGGCAAAAACTGAGAGTACAGGGAGTTCCAGTCTGGAGAACTCGGTAGAATCGTGCTTCCTTGACCGTAAAGACGCAGGATACAGGGAGGTTCCTCAAAGGCGCAAAACATAAAGGTTATCCGCCCATTTTCTTCCAAATGGGCAGATGTTTCGTTAGCATTGCCTGTGAGGTCTACGTAACCTACTCGGTTGGGAGAGAGGATGCGAAAGCAATCCAGACCTTTAGGAGACAGGTTAATATGGCCCGTAGGACTTAATGGTGCAGAGCCAACAAAGAAAAGGTGTTGGGCAACAATAAAGTCTTGCAGTTCCTCAGTAATACAGTCAAAAAGTTTAGCCATAGACTGTCTGATTTATATTGGCAAATTTCCCATCTTCTCAGCCTATGTCTTAGCTAGGAATCTAGCAAGGCCTAATTGCCGATGTCTAGCTTATCAGAAGGGAGTGGAGAAAAGTGTTACCGTTTGATGTATCGACTAGCCATTTGGATGGCATCAGCAATATCGACATCACCATCGCCGTCAGCATCTAAGAAGGAATTCAGTACAGAATTTCCGCCAGCTTGGGGATTTTGAGCATTGGCACCTGATTGCAAAAAATTCAGTACCAAAGGTACGGCTAAAGGTAGCAATTGTTGAACTATCCCTGCATCTAACCCAGTGCGTTGAGCAGCAATCTGAGCTACCTGTTGTTGTATCTGAGGAGAAAATAGCGAATTGACGGCTTGGGGGTTAGGAGAAGTCCCAGCATATTGATTCACTAGAGTTTGTGCAGCTTCATTCCCATCAGTGGCTTGCTTTTGTTGTAAAGCAGAACGCACTTGACCACCCACAATTGACAAAACTGATTGGATGGTAGATGGGTCTGCACCTGTACGATCGCTCAATTGCTGTACAGTGTTAACAATACTTCCCAACTGACCTAAACTGCCCTGTTGATTGGGATTAGCGACGGCACCGAGAATTTGATCGAAAAGTCCCATAAGTTTGTTTTTTCCTTTGTTCTCAAAAAGCTTGCCAAAACTAGCTTAGAGTCTTTATGTGTAGGCAGACTTGCGTCAGTCTCCTAAAACATGAGGACACGCAAGCTTCATAATGAACGAATAAAATTTTGAAAGCTACTAGCTTAAGGATGAGAAATTGGTAAAGCTAATGCAAACTCTGTTCCTTGATTTAGCTCAGATTTGCAAGTAATTTTACCTTGATGTTTTTCTACCACAATCTGATATGCGATCGCTAGCCCCAAACCTGTACCAATACCGCGTGGTTTGGTTGTAAAAAATGTTTCAAATATCTTTTGCTGATTTTCTGGTGAAATACCAGGGCCATTATCCACAATTCGCACGATCGCTAAATCATTCTGCCAGCATTCTGTGGTAATGGTGACTTCGGGTAAAAATTCGGGATTTTCAGCCAATTTTTCCTCTAATGCATCGATGGCATTGCTGAGAAGATTCATAAATACCTGATAAAGTAAACCTGTATAGCCTGGAATCGGTGGAATCTCTCCATAATTGCGAACAAGGCTAATCCCATTTTTCAGCCGATTGTTCAGAATCAACAACGTACTATCTAGACAAGCGTGTAGCTCTACTAACTGCACTTCCCCGTCATCTAAACGAGAGAAATCTTTCAAACTCCGCACAATTTCTCGCGTGCGGTCAGCGCCAACTGTCATTGAGTTGAAGAGTTTTGGCAAATCTCCTTCCAAAAATTCCAAATCAATTTCTTCTGCTAATGTTTGCACCGCAGGCGAAGGGTGAGGAACTTCGGCTTTGTATGTTTGCAGTAGCGCTAATAGATCGTCAGTATAGGTTTTCGCGTGTACGAGGTTTCCAGAAATGAAATTTATCGGATTATTAATTTCGTGGGCGACACCAGCCAGCATCCGTCCTAAACTAGACATTTTCTCACTTTGAATGAGTCGGACTTGGGACTCGGCTTGTTGTTCTTCTAAAAGGTGCTTCACCTGTTGAATAAGTTGATTGAGGGAGCTACTTAACGCTCCAACTTCATCTTGTGTAATTACAGGTGCTTGCAAGTCAAAATTAGCTTCTTGGGTAACTCTTTGGGCAATATTCGTCACCGCATTAATGGGATAGGCGATGATTGTGCTTGTGTAGAAAGCTAGGATGGCAGCGATCGCCACTGACAGCAGCATACTAACAATAATAATCTGAGCTTGGATTAACGCAGCCTTTTCTTGAGCTAAATGAGCCTCCTCTTGCCGTTTTTGAAGCGTTTTGGCAAAGTCGGTTAACTCATGGGCAAATTGATAAAACTTGAGAGCGTCCTGACTTTGACTGAATTTCGAGATTAATTGCTGCGCTTTTGTAGCTCCCGATGGCTGTGAACTTAATGGCAAAATTTGCCGAATCAGTAACCTGAATTGTTCAAAATATCCGGTTATCGTGCTGTTATACTTTGTGAACAGAGCTTGTAAATCTCTTTCCGAAATAGTTTGACTAAATTCCTGCGCTTGAGCAAGCAAGGTTTCGGCATCCGCTAGATCGCTTTTGAAATCAGCAACTCCCCTTTGCAACGCTTGCGGCTGCTGCAAAAAAGGCAGTATTTCTTGTTGGTGAATCTGTATTTCCAAGAGTTCGCCTTGCAAACTACTTAACAAGCTTCCTTCTTCATCAACCACGATCATTTGTTGTTTAGCTTGCTGAAAATAGCGATCGCCTATTACCAACCCCGCTGTTGTTCCCAAAACTGCAATTCCCAAAGCCAGACCGTAGCCATAAAAAATTTTTTGCCGAATACTAAGCTGGTGGAATCCTTGTTTTACCCAGTTTAAGTATCTTAATTTAGGTGTCGCAATCATGGTACAACTCGCTGTTGAATTTTTTTTAGTAGGTGTTTTTTCATCAAAAACAAGAAATCCAGCCGCAAGTGAGTCAGAACACATTTGATCCAAAATGCGCTCTTAGTTTATCAAAAGTTGCTTTTTTCTACCCTAGCGAAAAATACTGAAATTATGAAGATTAGAAGTCGCGGCTACACAGACAAAACCCGCCTGCGCGGGTTAAAAACTTTCAGTTCTCGTTAGTCCAGTAGCGAATTATATTCCAATACGCTTGGGTTAAGGGCTATTGGCAAAAATTTTGGGTTTTCGAGACGCGATAAATCGCCGTCTCTACAAGTGTTTTGGTCTTATCTGAACTGTATTGAATTATATTCGCCCAATACTTTTCAAACAACCTCTTATCCGAACCGTATTGGAATATCACTCGGTTTTCCAATTAGAGGTATGCACCAATGACAAATGACCAATGACAAATGACTACTTAATCCAACCGACTTTATATAGTAAAGAAACAATAAATTGCGAGTAAAAAAAAATGACCTTCAATTCCTGGGTTATCTGTCCACAACCAAATCCTCAAGCCAACTTGCGTTTATTCTGCTTCTGCTACGCTGGTGGTAGCTCGGCAATTTTTCGCACATGGCCTAATCATCTACCTAGTAATGTCGAAGTCTGTGCTGTGGAATATCCGGGACGGGGAAGACAGATTAAGTTAGCACCATTGCCGCGATTAGAATCTCTAGTTCAAGCGATCGCTCCAGTTCTTATACCATATTTAGACAAGCCATTCGCTTTCTTCGGTCACAGCATGGGTGGATTAGTTAGCTTCGAGTTGACACGTCTACTCCGCTCTCAGTATAGTCTTGCTCCCTTTCACCTCTTCATCTCTGCTCGTCGCGCCCCGCAAATCCCCCTGACAAAACCACCGCTACACGTTCTCTCAGACCATGATTTGATTCACGAGCTACGCAATCTTAACGGTACACCCAAAGCAGTACTAGAGAGTACGGAATTGATGCAGATGTTTCTCCCTATTTTGCGGGCAGATTTTGCCGTTCTGGAAACTTATATTTACACTCAAAAACAACCACTGGAGTGTCCTATTACTGTTTTTGGTGGTTTGCAAGACCAAGAAGTTAGTCATGAGGAGCTACAAGCATGGCAAGAGCAGACAATCGCTGCTTTCTCATTACATGAGTTCAACAGTGACCACTTTTTTATCCATTCACACCAACAATCATTACTTAAACTTATATCTCAAGAGTTGCAGATGCGTAAGCGCAGTTCATGAAGAGTGCTGAGTTGCGAGTGCTGTTAGCGGTAGCGGGGCGTTTAGCCCGTGCTGAGTAAAAAGAAGAGTACTCAGCATTTATCAACTAAGTATGGTAAACATCGTCCCTGTGGTCATCACATAAACCTTTGCTCCCTCTGCTCACTTTATTACTGAAGCAGAGGGCAGTTTTCCTCCTGCCTTCTGCCTTGATTGATAAGTAATATTTATACTTATTATTTTTGGGTAGCGATCGCTAATTTTGCCCCTGGAACCTCACGTACCCGATCCATCACAGCCACAACCTTCCCGTGACCAACTTTTTCATCAGCATTAATAATCACTAACATTTCTGAGTTTGAACCAATTAAAGTCCGCACTTGCTGTGTCAAATCATCAACTGCAACTTGTTTCTTGTTTAGGCTTACCAGTCCTTGTTCATCTACCGTGATCGTAATTTTAGAGGGAACTTGCTGTTGTTTTGCCGTAGCTGCCTTCGGTAAATTTACTGGCAAACCTTCTGAACGGGTTAAAAACAGAGTTGACATGATGAAAAATGTCAAAATTGCAAAAATCACGTCAATCATCGGCAAAATGTTGATCTGTAGCGGAAGTTCTGGTTCATCTGGTAGACGCATAAGTTTTTTCTCCTCTTTCATAACGACGGCGGTAGAGTAATTCTAGCTGTCCCCCATACTCCTGAATTAGGGCAATTTGCCGCTGATACAGTCCCCGAAAGGTATTGGCAAACAAGAGTATGAATATAGCAACTATCAATCCTGATGCTGTTGATACTAGGGCTTCACTAATCCCAGAGGTAACACCAGCTGTTTTGCTACCTCCCACATCACCAAGATTTAGGGAAGCAAAGGAGGCGATCAATCCTAATACTGTACCAAGAAGACCTAACAGTGGTGCCAAACTAATGATTGTCTCGAAAAGGTTTTGGAAACGTTTTAACACAGGAATCTCAGCCTGCGATTCGCTTTCTAAAGCCAAACGGAATTCCTCTGGATTTGGCTCCTCTAATTCTAAAGCTGCCAGAAAAATCCGGGCGAGTGGCAAATCTGCGTTTTTCTGAAGTTTATCCATTGCACCGACAACATTATCGAGTCGGTAGAGATTCAAAACATCTCGCACCACACGGCTTTGACGCTGATTGATCCTTACCCAAAACCGAATCCGCTCAATGATCAGTGCCACACCCAATACCGAAAACGCCAACAGGGGCCACATGACCACACCACCTGCTGCAAACAAATTTTGAATTCCCATGTAGTGCCTCTATAACCTCATCCACAGTACAAAATCAGACTACCAGAATCTAGCGGAAAGCTGAAAGTTATTCTCAATAAAATATAAAATATAATGATAATTTTTTCAAATGTAACTATCATGAATTTTATTTAATTGTTTGTTGGTTTTATATAAATTTATTTAATTGAATTGAAACAAAAATTAATTTTGTCTGAAAACCATGATTTTAGTAGTTTGATAAAGATGTTTTCACTAGTACGTGGTTCCGTAAGGCTATATCAAGTAATTTTAATTTTTTACTTGATATTTGTAACCGTACATTCTAAGATGACTAAGTTAGTGAGAATAGGTAGCAATAGCTATGAGCTTTTCCGGCATTACTGTCGAGCAACGTTCCAAAGAAGTTGAGGCTCTCAAGTCTTTTCTGACTTACAGTCTAATAGGTTCACTGGCGCTGCATATCGGCGTACTGTCCTCAGGCATAGGCAATTATTTGACGAGAGTGCCCACAGAAGAAGATGACGCAATAGAATTTGCGATCGTGGATTCTCCGACTGTGGAACCAGAAAAACCACTTGAAAAGATTCTAGAAGAACCGAAAAAAGAACCAGAAATTATCCAAAAACAGTCTATACAAACTCCACAAGTACAAAAACCAGTACAAGAATTTATTGAAAGACCAAAAATTCAGCCAGTTCAAGAACAACCAAAACAAACTACTCAAAACCCCCAACCAACAAATAGGGAAATTGCTCCCAAGACAGAAGCCTCTGTGACAGCTGTTGCTCCCTCCACAAACCAAAGCAGTCAACAGTTAAGAGGAGTTTTGAACGGCTTAAGAGATTCACGAGCCAGTCAAAACCCTAGCGGGGGTGGCGGTAGTAGTGGAGTTCTCACAGGCTCCGGTTCTGGTGTTGCTTTAGGTACAGGTTCAGGAAGTGGCTCTGGTAGTGGTACAGGTTCAGGAAGTGGCTCTGGTAGTGGTACGGGTTCAGGAAGTGGCTCTGGTACAGGCAATGAACCAGTAAACCGTCTGCCAGTAGCAAAAGCGCCAACACTTCCAAAAGTTAACACTTCAGGTGATGGTAATGGTCGTGCAGCTTGCCGTGAATGTAATGCCAAGTATCCAGAGGCAGCAAGACGGCGAGGAGTTGAAGGCAGAGTAGAAGTAGCTGTAGATACTGATGCCCAAGGTAATGTTACCAATGTGCGGATTGCTCGCTCCAGTGGAAACCGCGACTTAGATGAAGAAACCGCCAGACAAGCGCGTAACTGGAAATTAAAACCCGCAGAAGGAGGTAGACAAGGAGTATCGATCGCGACTGAATTTGCCATCAAAGGTTCACGGCGATCGCGCCAAGTTCAAGAACGGCAAGCACAAAGACAGGCACAAAGGCAAGCAGAAGAAAGAACCCAGCAAACAAGGGCTGCCAATTCCACAGAGGAAAATCCAAGACGCCGGCGCAGAGAGTTGTCACCCCCATCAAAACCAGCAATATCTGGATTTAGTAGACGCTTGCAACCTCAAAGAGTCGAAAATACTGCTACAAGCCCATCATCTGGAGCTAGAACAACTCGCACTCAAGGAACTGCAAGAGAGTCCTTACGCCGCATCCAGCGTGAACGAGCAACTACTAATTCATCGCAAAAGCCACAACCAACCACAAATCGGCGGCGGCGAAGAGATACTGCTAGCCAAAACAAGTTGCGGGAATCTTTACGCGGTTTACGTCAAAAACCTCAATCGCAACCTGCTGCTCCTAGTCAGGAGTAATCTGTCAACATAATTCGTAATTCGTAATTCGTAATTCGTAATTCGTAATGACGCTCGTGGACTCGCTACCGCTGCGCTAACGTAATTCGTAGTTAGGACTTTAGTCCTAACTACGAACTTATTTATTAAATCGCCGCCTCCTAAAAACAGGAGGCGGTTGTTTTTTAGACAGGAATGGCTTCATTAGGTGTCACCCGTCTACCATGAGGAAGAGGGGTTAGGAGTGCGGTAATTTTATGATGGGCAATTAGACACACTGGCGATCGCTTGATTTGCAAATCGATGGAAGTGGAAGTGAGTAATTCTGCACTTCTCCATCCCCAATTTCTCTGATGAGGGCAATGAAAATCGCCTGCGCCTAAGGAATGGTAGTAGTGTTTGCTCATCACCAATTATATGCTGAGAAGATAGTCAATGGCTAACTCTCAAGTTGCTCATCTGCACTTTATGTCTAGATGTCAAATTCACTGATTTGAATAAAACTTCTACATAAACACACACTGATGCGGTTTGATTTGCTTGAATAGCTATATTGATAGGACATTGATAACGTCGGCAATTCACAATTCCTGATTATGGCAAGTAAATTCATTGATGTTAGAGAATATACTGTCAGGGCGCACAAGAGACAGATTCATACTCGTGTTTTCCAGTTTGTCTGTAAAGAGTGTAACGATCTGACAAAGCGCGAGACTTTCGGTCCTCGACCTTTATATTGTGAGAGATGTCGCCCTCCCCAACCGCCCAAGAAATCCCAGCCAACATCTCACAAAGCAAAACCCAGAGCAATGTCTTACAAAAGTGACATCGATTTAAATTGATATTGATTGACGCCTTATGACTCAAAATGGACAATTAGAACCACCTCCGGGGACTTTTCTCTCACCACTGTTGGAATTACGAGACTATTATGCTCGCCTCACAGAAGAGTATGAACGTCTTTTTGTGCAGGCGCGATCGCAACTCGATCATGTAGAAGCGTTGTTGTCTAACTGGTCTTTCTCTGATGCTAACAAGCAGATATCTAGACTGACGGCGGCTGATGAAACCTCAAATCTTTCCCAAGAAGGCTCTCTGCGATTTTTATCACCCCTTGATGACATCAACGGAATCAACTTGGTAGAGTCTGTAGGGTCAGTACGAAAAGACTCAGATCAGGTTGAGATAGATAATTCTTTTTCTGCTGCTGTTGATACAAAAGAGAGTCAACCTCTAACTACATCAACATCTCCAAAAATCGTTCCAGAGAACAACGATAGTTCAACGAAGGTAGCGGAAATTCCTATGCTACCCCAATATCAGCACGCCCTCTCGCGAATGGAAGCTATAAAACAGCTATTGCAAGAGCAGATAGGGACTGTTTGTCATATTGATTTTATCGTGCGATCGCTTTATGGAGAGTTAGATTCAAATCTATTCAAAGTAGTTAAAGGTAGGGTTCAATCTTCCCTCACCCAAGGCAGAGAAAGGAATTACTGGGTAACTATTCCCGATGAGCCAGGTTGTTATACTCTGGATTTAAGTTTGGTAGCCCCAAGTAATCGCAATGGTGCTTCTAAGAGTATCAAAAACAAAAATAAGAAGCCTTTCGTACCCCCGACAAAAACAGTACCGATGCTCAAAGCCTTTGAGGGTCAATTCTTAATTGATGCCCTCACCTCTCTGTTGGAAGAAAATCCAGGTAAAGTTTTCAGCGTTGCTGAAGTCATCGCCGGAATTTATGGAGAACTAGATTCTCAGCAAATTAGAGAGATCAAAAATAAGGTGCTGAATGAACTATCTAGAGGCTATCGGACAGGCAGATTCTCTAGGGTTCCTAATCAAATCGGCTTCTATACTTGGGACTCCAATTTGATATTGAAGGGTAGTTCTCGTTAAATTCGGAATCGGGGACTGGGGGCTGGGGATTGGGGATTGGGTATTGTTATTCTCCTCTTGCTCCATTGCCCAATACGATTCGGGGAAAGGGAAAAGGTTTTAAATTCATCCTTTCCCCCTTACCCCAAAACCAATTCCCAGAACACAAAGAAAGTGAAGAGTACTTATCCGAACCGTATTGGCCCATTGCTCCTCTGTTCCCAATCCCCAGTTCCCAGTCCCCAATCCCCAGCCCACCTATCCCAAAAACAGCTTATATGCCGGATTCTTATTCTCATCCCAATAGCGATAGCCCAGGTTATTAAGAAAAGCTTGCCACTCTTCCATCTCGTGGGGGGGAACCTGGATACCAACAACAATTCGCCCATAGTCTGCGCCGTTGTTGCGGTAGTGAAAAAGACTAATATTCCAGTCGGGACTCATGGAAGTAACAAACTTCATCAATGCGCCGGGACGTTCGGGAAACTCAAAACGATAAAGCAATTCATTGTGAGCCAGGGGAGAGTGCCCACCCACCATGTGCCGCAGATGTAATTTAGTTAGTTCATCGTCTGTTAAATCAAGGGTTTTAAATCCTTGAGCTTCAAAGTTTTCTACCATCTTTGCAGCATCAGCACGATTTTGAATTTGTACACCTACAAAAATATGGGCTGTTTTTTCATCAGCAATACGATAATTAAACTCGGTCAGATTCCGGTTGCCAATACATTCACAAAACTGGCGAATACTTCCCCGTTGCTCAGGAATTGTGACTGCAAAGATCGCTTCGCGACGTTCACCCAACTCTGCACGTTCTGCCACAAAGCGGAGGCGATCAAAGTTCATGTTTGCACCGCAGGCCACAGCAATTAAAGTTTGTCCCTCAATTTGCTCTCGTTCGGCGTAGGCTTTGGCAGCTGCGATCGCTAATGCACCCGCTGGTTCTAAAATGGATCGCGTATCCTCAAACACGTCTTTAATCGCAGCACAAGTATCGTCTGTATCCACCAGAATAATTTCATCTACATACTGCTGACATAAACGGAAAGTTTCTTCACCTACTTCCCGCACCGCTACGCCATCAGCAAATAACCCCACTTGGGACAAGCGCACCCGATGTCCGGCTTTGAGTGATTGAGACATCGCATCAGCATCTACTGGTTCAACCCCAATAATTTTGATTTCGGGACGCAACCGTTTTACATAAGCCCCAATCCCAGAAATTAATCCGCCCCCGCCAATTGCGACAAAAATTGCATGGATGGGTTGCTGATATTGCCTCAAAATTTCCATCCCAATTGTTCCCTGTCCAGCAATGACATGGGGATCATCAAAAGGATGAATAAAGGTCAATCCTTTTTCTACTTCTAATTCACGGGCATAGCTATAAGCATCGTCGTAAGTGTTTCCATGTAACACTACTGCTCCGCCCCTCATTCTAACCGCGTCCACCTTGACTTGGGGTGTAGTTACTGGCATAACGATAATTGCTTTGGTTCCCAAGCGATTGGCTGCAAGGGCGACTCCCTGAGCATGGTTTCCCGCTGATGCTGCAATTACACCCTGTGCCAATATATCTGGTGGCAGTTGCACCATTTTGTTATAAGCACCCCGGAGTTTAAAGGAAAATACTGACTGCATATCCTCACGTTTCAGCAGGAGTTGATTATTCAGCCGCGCAGATAGATTTGGAGCATACTCCAGTGGTGTTTCTTGGGCAACATCGTATACACGGGCAGTTAGAATTTGGATCAGGTAGTCGCAAAACATGGGCGTCAAGCTGTTAGCAAATGCTGGATGGAGATTAATTTTACGTTAGAAGCGATCGCACTGGTTTTATTTAATTGCACTATCTCGAAATTTTGAGTGAATAAAAATAAATCAAAATTTCCCTTTTTAAGGGAATTTAGGATTATCTACAAGTCTTTGTTACATCACAAACAACTTTTCAAACATCCTCTTAACATCAACAAATAAGTATGCTGTTGCTTATGAACATAACTTTTCAATTTATGTTAAAATTTGCATGGAAGATTAAATTCGGCTGTGTAGTTTGTTTTTATATATACATACTTGTATTACAGACCTCTCCGGATCTAAATCTCTACACCCCCTGATTCTGGAGACATTCTATGTCAATTTACGTCGGTAATCTATCTTATGAGGTTAAAGAAGAAGACCTCCGGCACGTCTTTGCAGAATACGGAACTGTCAAAAATGTTCAATTGCCTATCGACCGAGAAACAGGTCGCGTCAGAGGTTTCGGTTTTGTAGAAATGGAATCAGACGCTGAAGAAACAGCAGCAATTGAAGCCCTTGATAATGCCGAGTGGATGGGTCGGAGCTTAAAAGTTAATAAAGCGAAGCCCAAAACAGATGGAGGTTCCTCTGGTGGTAGAAGAGGAAACTATGGTGGCGGTGGCTCTGGCCGCTATTAAGGTCTAAAACCAAGAATTTAACTCTAAGGTCTTGAGGGCAGACAAGGCGTCTGCCTTTTTTTATGCTTTGATTGATTGGACTATTTACCACAACCCAACCACTAATTAAATCTATTTAGTAAAAAAAATATAGTATGACTCAAATAATCGTAGGCGAAAGTGAAGGGATTAAGTGTATCTTATGAAGCTATGCGACCGCTTTTGTCACAGGTGTAGCAACAATGAACCCAGAAGCTAAACATATTGTTAGCGAGCTAAGGCATAAGTTCTACTCTAACTTTGCAGATGCTATGAATATGCCAGTGAGCATAACTGGTACATCTTATAGTAGTAATTCACCGATCGCATCTTGGATGGATCATAGGCAAAGACTAAACTATATAAATGTATATGCTTATACAGCACCAGATGAATTTGTGCCATTCCGCCCATTCATTCTTCGACTGGCTATTAACAAAAGTGCTGGTAGAGTGACGGTGATCAGAAAAGGACAAGTATGCCGAGGTCTTAACTTGGTGTGGGATTTTGAATTAACTGTGCTACCAAAAGAAATCTTAGACTTTCTTCCCTGGATAGTTAATTTAGTTGAGGCTCATGACAAAAGTTCGCCTTTATTGCTACAGTCACCACCTCATTCATTTGAATTAAAAGTGCCAGAGGTCGGGTTATTTAAAAACGCATGGACTCAGAAAGCTTGGCTTCTTGCAAATTCGACAATATCTTAATGGTTGGTGCTGAAGTTGATTTTTGCAACCAACTAAAACTCTATAAATGTGGGATCTAAATAGATAAATAGATGAAAACTACTTTAATAAAGCGATCGCATGGTGACGGATATGATCTTCAATAAAACTGGCGATGAAATAATAACTGTGGTCATAGCCTTCTTGGTAACGCAAGTTTAGCGGCTGGTTAACATCTGCACAAGCTTGCTCAAACACTTCTGGTAGTAATTGTTCAGCTAAAAAATTATCAGCAGTGCCTTGGTCAATAAGAATTGGACTGTGATATCCTACTTTTTTAACTAATTCACTAGCATCATAAGCACGCCAACTTTCTTGATTGTTGCCAAGATAACCACTGAAAGCCTTTTGACCCCAAGGACAACGCATAGGTGCAGTAATAGGTGCAAAAGCTGATACTGATTTGTAGAGTCCTGGATTTCTCATCGCACAGACAAGCGCCCCGTGTCCACCCATCGAATGACCGAAAATGCCTTGTTTCTCAGGTTGGGTGGGGAAGTTTGCCGTAATTAAAGCAGGTAACTCTTGGACTACATAACTATACATTTGGTAATGTTGACGCCACGGTTCCTCTGTAGCATCAACATAAAAGCCCGCACCCGTGCCAAAGTCCCAGTCATCATCCTCACCTGTAATGCCAGTATTACGCGGGCTGGTATCTGGTGCAACCAATATCAAACCGTACTCAGCTGCAAACCGCTGCACTCCCCCAGCCTTGACCATAAAATTCTCTTCTGTGCAAGTTAATCCAGAGAGGAAATAGAGAATCGGCACAGGTTTTTGAGTTGCTTGTGGTGGTTGATAGACAGCAAAGCGCATTTCACCGTTACATATGGAGGAGTGATGACTGTAGAAACCGAGTTTGCCACCAAAGCTTTTATATTCTGAAATGAGGTTGAGGCTAGCCATTGGTTGTATTCTCTTTCCTGAACGGTTGCGGAGAATGATTATTTTACCCTGAACTACCTGGTAATTAGCACGCTATTATTTGACTGCATCGGATTTGCCATGTGTAAGTGGACGTTGAAAGAGGAAAACCCAAGCGATCGCATGAACTAACCGCCGCTAACGATTATAATTAGCTTTATTTGTAAATGCATAATAATCGTGACGCGTCAAAGTTATCATCACGGTAGAGGCATTCAAACCTATTGAAACCTTGTTTTTGAGATATCTCATATAAAGTTTGTTGCGTTTCTGGAAAATCACATGAAGAAATATGGTTTTCAATCATTGAATAGTCTTGCGCCGTGAGTGTGGAGCAATATTTCGCTAAATTATCTCGGTATCGTGTAAGGTATGTTTCTCGGTCTTCTTCTTCTCTACGAAAAACATCAATAAGAATAAAAACACCACCAGATTTGAGAAGATGTTTTAATTGACCAATAAAATTTTCTTTTTGCTCAAGTTGAAAGTGGTGGAGAGCAAAAGAGATGAGAATAACATCAAATTTATCCTGCTGAATGTGGAAGTTAATCAATTCAGAATCTAATTGAGAAAAATCACCTTGGATAAAAGTTAATTCGCATGGAATTATGTCCATGTTTTTTTTAGCAATTTCTAGTGCTTGCGTGGAAAGGTCTATACCTTTATAGGCAGCAATGTTGGTATTTAATAAAGCTTGAGCAGTGAAGCTGGCATCACCACACCCAAAGTCAAGCATATTAAAGGGTTGTGGAAAGTAATTAACTAGGAAGTTGTGCAGTACATCGTAAATATCACGATGTTTCATAAAATTTTCGTTGAGCAACTTCTGATAAATTTTCCATTGCTCATTGAATAACTCTTCAGGGCGCAAGGAGTCCTCTTCAGTACTTTGGAGTTGCCTGTTCACTGACATTTTGCTTATTTCCTCAATGTGAGAGTTTTGTGAAATCAAGGTTAATCCTGGTTACTTATTTCTGGAGTTTAGACTAAAATCTTGTAATTTGGACAAAAATATTTGTTTAGCAAATCTTATAGACAGTGGGCTTGCTACTGCTACACAATCAGTATTGGGTCTAAATCCTCCCACTAATTGCATTCTCTTTTAACCATGTAACCAGAATTTATCAATTTTACTTTATACCAATTTTGTATGAAGCTGCATAGAATTAGATCCCCCCTAGCCCCCCTTAAAAAGGGGGGAACTGGAAAAACATCTATCAAAGTCCCCCTTTTTAAGGGGGATTTAGGGGGATCGAGATATGTGCAACTTCACATTAAATTGGTATTACTACAAAACTTTAATTATTCACGCCCACTTACTCAAGTGATTTTTACCTAAGAGCCAATGTTGGAATCATTCGTGTCTCTAGGAGTTTTAGATTCACTAACACCTTCTTTGAGATTACTGGCTCCCTCTTGAATGCCTTCTTTGAGGTTACTAGCTCCTTCTTGAATTCCTTCTTTGAGGTTACTTGCTCCCTTCTTAATGGCTTCCGTGGCGCTAGTACCTCCCTTTTGCAGATTTTCTTGGTGATTTTGTAGCCGAGCTACAACATTGTAGTCATCTGCTCCTGGGGGAGTTTTTGATTCAATAATGCCTTCTGTTGGGCCACCAATCGCCTTCCATGCGCCAAGACCACCTTTGAGTTGGGAGACATGCTCAAATCCATTAGAACGCAGTTGCTGCGCGGCTTGAGCAGTTTCTTCTTCATTTGCACCGTAAACGTAAATATCACGGCTTTTATCCAAAGAAGGTACTGCACGTTCTACCAATTCATCTACTGGCATGGGCATCGCTCCCATAATATGACCTTGGTTGAAGGTGTTGCGATCGCGCACATCCAAAATTGTAAAAGCTGGTTCACCCCATTCCAAGCGAGATTTCAAGACATGAGCATCAGATTGTGCTTCTATTGGTGGCTGTGGGGGAATGATCCCGCCTACTAAATTATTTGCCATAACTGCTCCTTGCTGACGATATTAATAGCAATTTAACTAACTCAATATATTTAATTGCTCTTTCGCTGGTATGAATATCCTCGAAATCTCTCCTCAGATAGACTGGGTAATTTCAATAATTTCTACCAATTAATCAATTGCGAGTACAACCATTTAAGAGTATGGGAATACAAGATTTTCTAAGAAGAATTCAGAATTCAGGAGTCAGAATTCAGTATGAATTCTGTACGAGTGGGTGACGAATATTGGTTAAAACTGTACTTCGTCCCGCTACGCTAATGCCCGAAGTAAAGCGAAAAAATTAAAATATTCTCGCCTTAAAACTCTATCTCTTTATGGGTAGATTATTCTGAATTCTGAATTATGTATTCTGACTTCTGTTTTATATTAAAATAATTAAATAGATTTAAAGTTTCCGTTTCTGATGTTGTACTAATTTAGATAATTTTAATTTTACTAAATCCTTAAAAACATCAGATAAATTATTAATTGAAAAGGAAAAATCAACTATTCCTATATGAATTGCGTATCCTTTCAATATCAGCGATCGCTAATAATAATGTCTCTTCAATTTCCTGCCGTACTATCGGGCTTACATAAGCGGCGCTATTGAGACAATCTACCAGCAACTTATTGACATCGTAATATTGCTGAAGTAATACTTTTTGCTGTTCATTGAACTGCCAGTAATAACCAATATTGCGATATTTAATCAGTATATTTCTTAATTGTTCACCCCACATTTTACCCTTAGCTTCCCACCAATCCCTAAATTTATCTAGATTGCTGTCTATAGGTGGCAGTTGTTTCTTCAGTTTTTGTAAGACTTGCTTCAATTTAGGATCAACAACAAGGTCAACAGCTTTATCAAAGGCAATGGTGAGGGCATGAACATGATCAAGGGCATCGTTGAGACTATGCTTAAAAGCAAAATCAAGTTCGCTAACACAGGCAACAGTACTAAACAGAAACTCATCAAGAGCAAGCTCAGGGTCAAAAGCTATGTTACCAACAAGGGCGTACTCAAGATCATAACCAGAAGTATAGACAAAGGCGCGAGGTCTATTGCAAGAGCTTTGTTCAACGCAAACGAGGTAAAAAGCACGAACGGCTGCTGCTTTGTAATTAGTAGAGATTGAACTAGATTTTTGATGCAGCCAGGTTAAAAAATATTGTAATCTCTCGTCGCTAGCCATCAACAAATCAATTTTTTGTTTCATTATCTGTAGCATTTCATCAGAATTCGACAACATACTAACAGTTAGTAAAAATACTTCTTGCCAGTGCTTTTCGGTCATGTGACTAACCAGACTGTTCCAAGCTTGGACTTGGGAAATCTCAACAATTTTTTTAGCTGTGAAATACTTTTGGAGCGTCAAATGAGAAAATGAGTAAATTTCTTGTGCCCTTTGCACTAATAACCCATCTTGTACTTCAATTGCCTTCAAAACTGCTTCTCGATCTAGCTGCAATTGAGTTCCTTCTAATGTATCCAGATAGTCAGCAATAAGTTGCAAAAGTTTTTCCTTTTCAAAGAAGTAATCTTCTTGCTCAAAAGTTATAGCTGCAAGTTTACAAAGGAGCTTTTTTTTACTTAATGGAGTCAAATTACAACCAACGCGATCGCGTTTTACATCTCTCATCTCATCCCACCTGAACATTAAAATGTTCAGTGCTTGCTCATATAACTTGGCTGGATTTAAGGTGAATCCATCTTTTATTTGGAACACTATGCAAATCCAATGCAACAGTATTGGAGTGACCGCTAATTCTCGGATATGCTGATTTTCTGGTAGATGTAGCTGATTAATAAATAAATTTCCTATGGCTTCCCCATCTTCTCTAGAATTAAGAGCAACTGCAACAAACCATTTTTTGACAAAAACTTCCACTTGCTCTTGGTCAAAGTCTGCCACCTCAACTTCAGTAAATCCTTGAAATCTATATTTTTGGGCAGCAATCCGACTGCTAATAACAAACTTATTTTTGTAAAAATTCTGGGTAAATCTACGAATTTCTACTGTGACTTTATCTGTCTTTTCTGCTGGTACTTCATCTAATCCATCTAGCAAAATCAGTAGTTTGCCCTCAGTCAGCAGAATTTTAGTTGATTCTTTTTCAATACCGCAACTCAGAAATTCTTCGCTGATGTGGTTCAATATATTGAATTGGCTGTCACTTTTAGCATCTTCAGCAAATTCTTTCAGCCTAATAAAAGTTACGATGCGGTTTGGCTGAAACTCGCCTTTGTTACACTCAATTGCGAGATATTGTAAAAATGTGGTTTTACCTGACCCTGGTTTACCCAGCACTATTAGTTTTGAGTGTTGCAATACCGCCTCTAAGCCTGGTAATCGTCTCTGACGTTTATATCCTCCAAGTTGATTAAAGTTCGATTCAGATTTGAAGTCTTGCAACAGGTCAGAAATTTCTCGCCATTCCAGGCTAGTTATCTTCTCTAAGACATTAATATTGGTGTAAATATCCATCAGTTGGACAGTCTGGGAAATGTCCAACATTTGCATGGTATTGCACTGGTCTTGAATTTTGTCTTGGCGCTTTTGGCGCACTTCCCGCACCAATGTATCGATGTCAGCACCTTTGAATTGCGCTTTAGGAGTTGCATCAAATGCGACATCTTCAGGTAAACTAGCTACTTTTTGCCAAGATAATCCTAACTGTTGACAAATTTGGACAAAACAAGAGCGAGAAACAGACTCACCTGCAAAAAATTTGGAAACTGGTTGACGTGTAATTCCTAAAGCTGTTGCTAATTTATGCTGACTCCAAGTTTTGTCTGTTAAAGCTGTTTTTGCTGCCCTTATACCTTCTGGTGATGCTCTCAGTCCTTGGCTTATCATAGTCTCAGGCTGAAACTTGTAGTATAGTATATGCTTAAGAGGGTAACTACATGTAAATGCACCAGGGTAGATTTTCGTAGACCTTCTTCAAGAAGACATACTCGTTGGCTAAAATACGGTTGGGTTAAATAGGAGTTTAGAATCTAGATTGGCTTATGGCTTCGTTTGTAAGCCTTTTATAGATATCTAATTCATCAGAGAGTGCGGTTGCTCTTTCAAAGTTGTAGCAATTGCAGAGTTATTTAGTGTTTCTTTGGACTATCTGCGGTTATGGAGATCGTCTTCAAGGACACTTATTTTAAGTATGAAAGTTTAAAAATATACAATACAAATTCAAAATTATACAAAAATCATACAAGACTTATACATTTTATCAGCATTACGATGGCTGAAGTTTTCATAAACTTCATGGAAAATTAATTGTACACAAGTACTACAGTAGCGATCGTACTCAGCAGAGACGCGCGTGAATACACTCTCAACAGAAACACGTAAAGCAAAACTGACGCAACAGCGAATCGCCCAATCAATAATAGGCAGCATTGCATTATGGTTACAGTTCCCGCTACTACTCCTAAAATTCTGATCGTCGATGACGATTTCGGTGTGCGAAATCTCGTCTATCGTTTTTTAAGTCGAAAATATCAAATAGAGTCCGCAGCAGATGGTAAGACTGCCTTATCGTTATTTGAGCAATTTAATCCAGCTTTAGTAATTCTGGATTGGAATTTGCCGGATGTTACTGGTTATAACCTCTGCCAAGAAATGCAGAGTCGTACTAATGTTTTAGTGCTGATACTGACTAGTAGGACTGACGAGGCTGATAAAATTAGAATCTTAAGCGCAGGTGCTGATGATTTCATGACTAAACCATTTAGTCTTGCAGAGGTTGAAGTTAGAGTAGAAGCTCTTTTGAGGCGGATACGCTACATCAACCCCTCCCCAACACAACGGATCGTTTTCAAGCAGCTAGCAATTAATCCAGAAGGTCGGGAGGTAACACTTAACGATAAACCTCTCGCCTTAACAGCCCTGGAATTTAATATCTTACATTTTTTGGCAAGTCATCCGAATCAGGCTTGGAGTCGCCCACAGCTAATCCAAAAAATCTGGGGTTGCGACTACATAGGAGATGGACGGGTAGTTGATGTGCATATTGGTCAGTTGCGTAAGAAGATGGAAGTTGATACTAGCGTACCGGAGTTTATTAAAACTGTGCGGGGCTATGGTTACAAGTTTGAAGCCCCCGATGAGATTAGTAATTCCTAAGTTTCCCGATTTCAGGAAAACTTCCTCACAAAGAATGACTCATCGTAGTCAGTGTTAGTCTTAGTGTTTACCTAAATACTTTTACTGAGGCTTGACCCTATAACTTGCGTTAATTTGGAACGTTGATACAAACTTATTTGGTAATTTCGTGTCTGCTCAAGCCTCAGATGCTAACTTTCCAGAAATTCTCAATTATCAGGTAAAAGAGTCAGATTTGGTGGGTGATAGAGAATGGTTTTTAGAGTTAACCCGTCAGCTGCATAGAAGTAGAGCGATCGCTGTTGGGGGTATACTCAGGCAGTATATGCGCGAGTTAGAAGAAAAAAACCAAGACCTCATTGATGAAAGTGAAGAAAGAGATGAGGCTGATAAAGCAAGTTTGTCTTTCAGGTGGAAGCACAAGTTACAAAAGTACAAAATTAAAAAATATCTTCGGGTTATAAAAATAAATAGGTTAATTTATGCTTTTAAGCATCATCTCTGCCTTTGACTAACCAACTCAGCCGCTAAATGTATAGCTGCTTTCATACTCGTAGCATCAGCAATTCCCTTACCCGCAATATCAAACGCTGTTCCATGATCCGGTGAAGTCCGAACAAAAGGAAGACCTATAGAAGTATTAACTGCCCGATCAAACGCCATCAGCTTCACAGGAATTAAGCCTTGGTCGTGGTAAAGTGCCAAGTAGCCATCAGCAGGATTTTGTCCTAAAGAATTTCCGTACCAAGCTTGACCAGGTTTAACCCACATCGTATCTGGCGGTATTGGGCCATCTAGTTGCAATTGTGGACGATTTTGCCGCTCTTGCTCCAACCAAGGAATTAACCAATCCTGTTCTTCATGTCCCAATTGTCCCTGTTCGCCACTGTGGGGATTTAAACCTGCGATCGCAATTCTCGCATTTTCTATCCCAAAATCTTTATCTAAACACTCCACCAGTAAATCTAGTTTTTGTGTCAGCAACTTTGGTGTCAATGTATCAGCTACTTGACGTAAGGAAATATGTGTGGTGGCAAGTAAAGTGCGGAGTATCCAACCAGTATGAGGCGATCGCGCCACAAATAACATCCCAAAACGGTCAACACCTGATTTTTGCGCCAAAAGTTCCGTTTGCCCTGGATAATTATATCCTGCGGCTTTCCAAGCAGATTTAGCGATCGGCCCCGTGACAATACCATCAAATTTACCAGCTAGTGTTTGAGCGATCGCATATTCCATATAGGCAAAACTAGCCGCACCACTCGCCGCATTACCTATTCCTGAGATAATTTCACCTTTTATTTCCCCATCCAACTGCACATCGTTAATTGACAACTCATCTGGATTTGCCAAAGGTGCTAAATTCTCAGTTAAATTCAGTTTGCGATAAGTCTGTACCAGCAAATCCTTGTTACCAAATACTGTAACGTCATATTTTTTACTAATTTCCGTATCTGCTAAAGCTTTCAAAATCACCTCTGGCCCAATCCCAGCCGGATCTCCCAACGTCAACGCCAAGCGCGGACGATTTTCTTTAGCAAAATTTATTAAATTACCTTGATTATTTTGATACATAAAATTTATTCATAATAATTATCATCAAGTTTTCTCACATTTCCCTATCTCCACCACTGCACAGTAGGGATTGCCCCCCAAACCAGTAGGGATTACTTGCTAAACTAGTTTAAAATTATTTACACAGGTCTAATCCTAGAGTAACAATTCAAGAGCTTCTGTTAGACCTAGTTTACACACCACTTGCATAAGGAGAATCACACCAATGGGCGGCGAAATTTTGAATGCAGCTCTATTGTCTTTCGGTTTAATCTTCGTGGGCTGGGGCTTAGGTGCTTTGTTACTTAAAATTCAGGGCGGAGAAGAATAATTAGTGCTGAGTGCTGAGTGCTGAGTGCTGAGTGCTGAGTTAGGAGTTATTTTATTCTCCCCACTCCCTTTTTCATCGAAATGAGAAAAAAGCTTGTCCGTTAACCGGACAGCTATTTTCCCATGAGTTTATCCAAATAAATTGATTTTCTGAGAAAAGATGTAAACTTTTGTTTGCATAGGTTATTCTGATAACATTCTTTTCATAAAACATTAAAATTTATTACAACCCTCATGACATTATTAATCGTCGGTGCCACTGGCACCTTAGGAAGACAAGTGGCTCGTCGGGCAATCGATGAGGGATATAAAGTACGCTGTCTTGTTCGCAGCAGTAAAAAAGCAGCTTTTCTCAAAGAATGGGGTGCAGAACTCGTACCCGGAAATTTGCGTTACCCCGATACCCTAGCGGAAGCTTTAGTTGGCGTAACCCAAGTTATTGATGCGTCAACATCCCGCCCTACAGATTCACTGAGTATCAAACAAGTGGATTGGGACGGCAAAGTAGCATTAATTCAAGCAGCAAAAGCAGCGGGTGTAGAGCGTTTTATCTTCTTTTCGATTTTAGATGCTGATAAATACCCAGAAGTGCCGTTAATGGAAATTAAGCGGTGTACAGAACTCTTCCTGGCTGAGTCAGGCTTGAATTACACCATCTTGCGGCTAGCTGGGTTTATGCAAGGGTTAATTGGCCAGTATGGGATTCCTATTTTAGAAGCACAGCCAGTTTGGGTAACAGGTAATTCTTCTCCCATCGCCTATATGGATACTCAGGACATTGCTAAGTTTGCAATCCGAGCATTGAGTGTACCAGAAACCGAAAACCAAGCTTTTCCTGTAGTCGGTACTCGTGCATGGAGTGCAGAAGAAATCATCAACCTGTGCGAACGCTTATCTGGAAAAGACGCCAGAATAACGCGGATGCCAATAAACTTGTTGCGTGCTGTGCGGGGCTTAATGCGGTTCTTTCAGTGGGGATGGAACGTAGCTGACAGGCTAGCGTTTACAGAAGTATTAGCTAGTGGTAAACAGTTAAATGCTTCAATGGATGAAGTATATACAGTCTTTGGTTTAGATCCACAACAAACCACAACCCTAGAAAGCTATCTACAAGAGTACTTCAGCCGAATAATGAAGAAGCTCAAAGAGGTAGATTACCAGAAAAATAAAAATAAAAAGCAGAAACCTAAAAAAACTCCCTTTAAACAGTCTTCAAAAGCCAATAGTCAATAGTCATTACAAAATAGACATTAGTCGTTCAACTCTAGACTCTGGATATTTGACTCTAGATTAATGACTACATGACCAAAATGTGTAAGGATTACATAATACAGAGCACCGCCTAAACTTGGATATTTGAGTGTGCCGAAAGCAGGCATTATCTACAATGACGTTAAACCGATAGCGGGCCGTGTCGCTATCGAGTTGAAAGACAAGCTAACCGCAGCCGGTTGGAATGTATGTATCACATCGAGTATCGGTGGAATACTGGGCTACTCTACACCTGAGAGTTCTGTATGCCACACCCCCATTGATGGTCTAACCCCCCCTGGTTTTGACTCAGATATGAAGTTTGCAGTGGTATTAGGGGGAGACGGCACTGTTTTAGCAGCGTCTCGTCAAGTAGCCCCCTGTGGTATTCCACTGCTAACAGTGAATACCGGCCACATGGGATTTTTGACAGAAACTTTCCTGAATCAATTGCCCCAAGCATTAGAACAGGCGATGGCGGGTGAGTATGAAATTGAAGAACGAGCTATGCTCACCGTCAAAGTGTTTCGGGGAGATTCAGTACTATGGGAAGCTCTCTGCTTAAATGAAATGGTACTGCATCGGGAACCCTTGACCTCTATGTGCCATTTTGAAATTGCCATAGGGCGTCATGCGCCAGTAGATATTGCAGCGGATGGTGTGATTGTTTCTACACCTACTGGTTCTACAGCTTACTCATTGAGTGCTGGTGGCCCAGTCGTTACTCCTGGCGTACCTGTTTTACAGCTAGTACCCATTTGTCCCCATTCTCTAGCTTCGAGAGCATTGGTATTTCCAGATACCGATTCGGTCAACATCTATCCAGTCAATATTCCTCGACTGGTGATGGTAGTAGATGGCAATGGCGGGTGTTATATCCTACCAGAAGATCGAGTATATATGGAGCGATCGCAATATAGTGCCAGATTTATTCGCCTGCAACCGCCTGAGTTTTTCCGAATTTTGCGAGAAAAATTAGGTTGGGGTTTGCCACATATCGCTAAACCAACTTCGGTAGAATTGCCGTAGTTATTGGGCATTGGGCATTGGGCATTGGTTATTAATTCTTCTCCATGCCCTATTCCCTATGCCCAATACCCGATTTACTGATTTCCTTCCAGAATTACTGGTGTAGGGATGGTATTTGGAGTTAGTTATTAAGATTGCATCGGAGAATTAGATAGCTGACACCTGAACGTGCTAAAAGATTCTTGGCAGCGTGTCAAATCAGGATTGCTCCGTCACGAAAAACTCGTAACTGCACTTTATGACTGATGTAAAGATTTTCTCTGGAATATCTTTACGAATCCCAAATCCAATATCCTAAATTGTTATGACAGTTGCTTCAAGTCCCTGTGTTTTGGTGATTGAAACCGATGAGAGCCTAGCAAACCAGCTTGCTTGCGATTTGCAAGAAGCCGGCTATGAATCAATTTTGGCTCATGATGCGACCAGTGGCTTACAACACTGTCGCGATCGCCAACCTGCTTTAATTGTCTTAGACCGAATGCTAGCAGGAGAATCAGGACTCTCGTTGTGTAAAAATATGAGAAGCACTGGTATGCGATCGCCTGTATTGATTTTAATGGCAAGGGATACAGTCGATGATCGTGTAGCCTGTCTAGAAGCTGGAGCGGATGATTACATCCTCAAGCCTTACCGTTCAGAAGACTTTTTGAAGTTAATTCGCCTCTACTTAAAACCCGATGTGGATACCACGGAGCAATTGCGCTTTGGGGATTTGATTTTAGACATCGCAACTCGCCGTGCTATACATAGCGGACGGGCAATTGACTTAACAATGAAGGAATTTGAACTATTAAAATTCTTAATGGAACATCCCCGTGAGGTGTTAACCCGCGAACAAATTTTAGAAAATGTTTGGGGTTATGACTTTCTGGGTGAGTCGAATGTAATTGAAGTGTACATCCGCTACTTGCGCCTAAAAATTGAAGATGAAGGTCAAAAGCGCCTCATTCAGACAGTGCGCGGCGTAGGGTATGTTTTAAGAGAATCCTAATATACTGTGACGGAAGTTTGCTTATCTTTAACAAGGGGATTTTGCCCTTGTCTAATTGAGATTGAAAACTGGGGTGTGTTATGGGACGCAATACTGCTCGGTTAAGGATTTTAAACTGGAATTTGGCTTTGGGAAAAGGTTAAAGGGTAAAGGTTAAAGGTTTTTTCTTTCCCCTTTCCCATTCCCCTTTTCCCGTTAACCGACAAGTATTGTTATGGGACGAATAAAAGCCGTGGGTTTTCCAGCTTAAATTCTGTAAAATTGAAATCTAAATTACAAAATCGAACAAATATATGAGTCGTCGGCTAAGTTTGCTCTCGATATTGCTGAGTATTTTTCTGATGGGCTGTTCTATGCCAACAACAGCTAAACCTCCCAGTTTCACCTCTGGTTCTCAAACTCCAGCACCAGAGAATTTAGGTCAAACACTACCAATTTCTGCTAAGGCCATTGTTCCTAATGGCACAACAATTAAATTAGAGGTGGCGCAGACCCCAGAACAGCAAGCGATGGGCTTGATGTATCGACCAGCTTTGCCAGATGACCGAGGGATGCTGTTTGGATTCCCTTCAGCACAGCCAGTAAGTTTTTGGATGAAGAATGTACCAGTGCCTTTGGATATGGTATTTTTACAGAACGGTGTAGTTAAATATATTCAGGCTTCTGCACCTCCTTGTGCAAGTCAGCCTTGTCCTACCTATGGCCCAAACACACCAATAGATAAGGTAATTGAACTTCGCTCTGGAAGAGCTGCTGAATTGAACTTGAAAGTGGGCGATACTGTCAAAATAGAGTTTTGAGACTTCAGTGCTTTGCGACCATAAAGACTTAGGTAGTTACTCTGTTGAGAACCTAAACGGTCTAAGTATATGTTTTTTCTGTAAAAAAAATCACTTTATGTGGTAAAACAGTCACTTGTAACGCTAATATTTGAAAACTGTGGTAATAATGTAAAATTCTAATGTCTCCAACCTGAAATTGCGCTATTGAGGTTTGGTTGCAAAAATATTCCCTTGGGCGTAAGTGTAAATAGCTGCCAATAAGAGAGTATAGGCTATGGAATCTTTGTTACTACATGTGTGATTAAATAAAGCACAAAAGTCAACGAGATAGAGTTAATTTAACTAAGCAAAAATACTGCTCGATTTTCAAGCAGATGGTTTGTAGGAAAATTCTATTTCTTAGACCTTTTATGAGAAGCCTCTCTCTAAGGCAAATCAAAAAAAGCTGTGCTGGGGTGGGTGTATAGCCGATAACGGCACAGTGACAGATTAAATACTGGCTACTGTCTACCGAGCAATGGTGAACTGATATATGACAATACATTCTGCACAAGGAGGTGAGATACAAATGTCACCATCAAAATATTCTCGACTGATGCATTTTTTACAAGAAGATTTGGCCATTTCCACAGCCTCACTGGCGGTGGTGCTTCGACATCGTGAGCAAGACCCAGGCCCTTTAGCAATGATTCTTTGGCAGTATGGGTTGATTACTTTAGAGCAGTTAGAACAAATTTATGATTGGCTGGAGACGGCATAAATCACACCAATTTTGGCTTTTGGGTTTTAGATTTAAAGTCTTTACCAAAAGACCGTTAACGGAATCTCAAACAAACACTATTTATACCAATTTGGTATCATACTAAGTTGACAAAGTTAGTTCCTTTGGTGTCAAAGACGCTGTGCTACTGTTTCGAGAGCAAATAATACTATCTAGGACAACTTGGTATGATTTAGGAGAATTGAGCCATGTCACATCAACTCTACGTTGTGCAAAAGTTGATATCTGAATCTATTGACTCTGGCGGTTTCTACTCATTTATATACAGATTAAAAGAGCGAGTTAAATTATCAACTCGCTCTTTTAATTTGTCCTTTGTCCTTTGCTAATGACCAATGACCAATGACCAATGACCAATGACCAATGACAAATGACTATTGTGTAAACACTCTAACTGCTGCTGCTACACCAGAACCAGGGGTAAAGTCTTCGTAGCCAAGTTCTGAGAGGGTAACTTCTAAGGATGCTATACAGCTGAGGATATCGCGATCGCTCACAAAACCCAAGTGACCAATGCGGAAAATTTTGTTGCTCAAATGGTCTTGACCACCTGCTAGGGCAATATCAAAGCGTTTTTTCATCACTGACCGAATCTTATCAGGTTCAATTCCCTGTGGTGCTACAGCCGTAATCGCTGGACTAGCGGAACTATCTGCTGCAAACAGGGGTAAATTTAACCCTTGAATAGCGGCGCGGGTAGCATTTTTAAGCCGTTCATGTCGAGCAAATATTGATTCCAAGCCTTCTTCTTTCATCATTCGCAACGTGGTGTGCAGCGCTACAATCAAGTTCACAGGCGGAGTAAATGGGGTTGTATTTTTGGCTGTGGCTTTACGATATTTGCCTAAGTCCAAATAATATTTTGGTAACTTCGCAGTTTTGTAAGCTTCCCAAGCCTTGGGACTAACAGAGACAAAACCCAATCCCGGCGGAATCATATAACCTTTTTGGGAACCGGAGGCGACTATATCCAAACCCCAAGCATCCACGGGTAGATTGAACGCACCCAAGCTGGTTACAGCATCAACGATAATTAAAGCTTCACCGTGTTCTTTAACGTGGCGGTTGATAGTTTCTAGGTCATTCAACACACCCGTCGAGGTTTCGCTGTGGGTAATGATTACGGCTTTAATTTGCTTTTGGGTATCTGCTTGGAGTTTTTCAGCAAATACTGTAGGGTCTAAGGGTTTTCCCCATTCCACCTTAACTTCTTCTACATTCAAACCGTAGGCTTGACCAACTTCTACCCAGCGTTCACCAAATTTACCATTAGAGCCAACTAAAATGCGATCGCCTGGAGAGAGGAAATTAATTATTCCGGCTTCTACAGCACCAGTACCACTGACATTCAGCGTTAACACATCACTTTGGGTTTGGTGCAGCCACTTAAGATTTTCCGTCACCTCTGCCAATATGTTGCTAAATTCACTGGTACGATGCCCAATCGGATGCTTGGCTAATGCCAGTAAGGCAGCTTCTGGCACCGGGGTTGGGCCTGGAATCATCAGCATCAGCTTATCGTTCATGTGTGTATCCTAAAAGTCAAATAAAAGTCAAAATTGTGGAAAGTTGGTTAAGTCTGATAGCAAATCCTAGATATTCATCTACAAATTACACACAGTTTGTCACCAGCCTTGTTGTATATTTTCCAAATCTATAGGAAAAGTATCATGAGAGTTACTGTTCGGTCAGCTTGAACTTTGCAATTTATACAGAGACTCCAACTCAGATAAAACCTTTGTTCCAGGCAATCTTACCACACACTTAGACGCCAGGTTAAGGCGTTTGCTCATAGGGGAGAGGCTATTTTAGCTAAGGGTGAAACGTCTATCTAGATGAGGCATAGATATGATCAATTCTTAAATCTTACCCATAATTCGCTGCGGCGGTTTTGATAAAAACAGACGAAATAGTTTTGAATATCGCGGGAATAGTCGGTGAAAAAGCAATGTTTTGCTTCCACGAAGGAAGTAACCACCTACACTATGCGGAAGACTTGGATGTTACCGTTTGCTAAGAGATAGAAGATACCCAACCCAAACTTTTCAATGTACTTGGGGCGAAAATTTGTTCTTAGGTTGCCATTCTTTAAAGAATACCTCCATCTATAAAAGGAGGCGATGATTTATTTCAGTCCAAATTACTTCTATGCTAATATCCAAGACTTTTCTGGCTTACTCAATAACGATTTATTTGCCACAGAAGTTGAGATATTTATGCTACTAATTGCTGTACGTTATGATGTTGAACTTAGTGGAAAGCGATGCCTAAAACGGGCTACGCCTACGTTATAAATTATAAGTTTTTATACTAACACTTACAAAATTGCTACAATCGTGCCTAGTCTTTTTAATTACTATTCATGGTGAGTCGTTTTTAACTAGTGTTCAGTTCATAAACTGTCACTCACCAGATCCCCGGTATTCTTGCAAAAGAGATATTCTTAGTTAGTGCAAGGAGTGATACCATTTCACCACATGTTTGTCACAAGTTATCCCCGTAATGCTCCCTCCTCAGGGAATGTTGCAGATTTCAAATGTTGCATCAAACGAGTGAGTTGGTATAAGCTTTTACGGGAAAGCGCTTGAGTGAGCAAAACTCTCAAGCGCTTTTTCGTGTATAAATAAAACAGGAGTCAGAATTCAGAATTCACAATTCAGAATACTCTACCCATAAAGGGATAGAGTTTTAAGGTGAGAATATTTTAATTTTTTTCGCGCCACTTGCGGGCAAGGTTTTAAACCAATATTCATTACCCAGTCGGACTCCAATTCAATTCTGAATTCTGACTCCTGAGTTCTGAATTCTTTTTATAAAATTACTGTAACAGTACTTCTTACAACACATAATTAATGGATTTAACATCCGTGCCATCCTTCAAATCCTTTTTACTTGACTGGACGTACCACACGAATTAGTTTTCCTTGCAAAGGTTCTTCTGCTGTCACAGCCTCATCTATCCGTGCTGCAAACTGTTCCCAATTACGATTGTTCGTACAAACAATAATACCGAAGTGGTTAGAATCACGACGATGCAAACGGATAAAATCATCTCTGTTGATAGTTAATATCGAGCGTTCTTGACTTATAGCAAATGCTAGCACTTCCTCATCGGTTATACGTTGACCTGCATTTTCTGCTTCTTGAACTGTCAAAACATCATGTCCCAAAGCGCGTAATAATTCCACAACTGGGAACGGAAACTGCTCATCTGCGTAAAATCGTGCCATCAACTAGGCTGCCTCATTACGCTCAATTGCCAATTCGATTTCATCGGCATGAGTTTCTGCATATATCCAAGCATTGGCTAAGTCTGTAGCTGTAATGGTTGGATAACTTGTCAAAAGGTCAGCATCACTATATCCAAGACCGCGAGCTTCCACAAGTACCCATACGGGAATACGAGTTTTAGCGATGCAAGCCTCTCCACCACAGACTCTAGAAGTTTTCTCAATTCCTTGCCAATGCCAATTGTTGCCGAGGCTTTGAGCAAGTAACTGTATAGCCTGCAATTTTTCACCAGGACTGAGGGCAAGAAGTTTTTGTTCTAACTCTTTGAGTGTCACGGATGTAAATCCTCTGATGTTTTTTTAGGCTACACTTACAATTTTATCGATTGCTAAGTACAATGTTTCATTAATTCGTAGCGAATTCTCTGCCCCCCTATCCTGCGGAAAGGCAAAGCGCATCTGTGTTTAAATTTCACCACTTAATTCGCCACGAGTTTACGCAAAACTGTACTTAGCCGACTACAAAATTCACCAACTTTCCAGGCACCACAATTACCTTTTTAATCTCTTTGCCTTCGATGTAACGCTGGGCAATTTCTGATTCACGGGCGTATTTCTCCAACGCTGCTTTATCTGCTTGTGCTGGTACTTGAATCGAGCCGCGAGTTTTACCCATAACTTGAATCACTAAAGTGATTTCATCAGCTACCAAAGCCGCAGGGTCAAATAATGGCCAAGTTTGAGTGTGAACTGAATTATTTTCACCCAATAAATGCCACAATTCATCAGCAATGTGTGGTGCAAATGGTGCTAGTAAAACCACCAAAGTCCGAATACCTTCTGCATAAATTGGTGAATTTTTGCCGTCAGCCTCAGTTAAGGCGTTACTCAGCTTCATCAATTCTGAAATCGCTGTGTTGAATTGATATTCATCTTCCACGTCTTCCGTTACTGCTTGAATAGCCGTATGAATTGCCCGCCGTAATTCCTTTTCTGCCTTAGTTAAATCAGATTGGGCTTTCTTACGGGATACCCCAGCCGCAATATAATCTGTCACCAAACGCCAAACCCGATTTAAAAAGCGGGATTGTCCTTCCACATCGGCTTCATCCCATTCCAAATCTTTTTCTGGTGGCGCTTTGAACAAGATGAACATCCGCGCTGTGTCTACACCGTATTTGGAAATTACATCTTCTGGCGCTACACCGTTGCCCTTTGATTTAGACATAGTGGCATAGAGACGTTGCAACGGTTCACCTGTCTGGGGGTCGCGCGGGTCGGCTGAATTTACTAGATTAGAGGGAATCCATTTATCTTTACCACCCTTTTTGGGATTAAGGTAAGTTAAACCCTGTACCATACCTTGAGTTAACAGGCGTTGGAAGGGTTCGTCAAAGTTCAGTAACCCTCTATCTCGCAACACCTTAGTAAAAAACCGCGAATACAACAAGTGTAAAATTGCGTGTTCAATTCCACCCACATATTGGTCAACTGGCATCCAGTCGTTAATTTTACTGGAATCGAAAACCTGTTGTTCATTCTTCGCGTCAGGAAACCGCAAGAAATACCACGATGAATCAATAAAAGTATCCATCGTGTCAGTTTCCCGCTTCGCCGGAGTGCCACAAGTCGGACAAGGCACATTTACCCAGCTTTCCAACTGAGTCAAAGGTGAACCGCCACGTCCAGTAAATTCAACCTCTTCTGGCAACTCTACTGGCAAATCTTTATCAGGAACTGGCACTATCCCACAGTTGGGACAGTGAATTACAGGTATGGGTGCGCCCCAATAACGCTGCCGCGAAATTAACCAATCCCGCAAGCGATATTGCACCCGCACTTTACCAAAACCTTGTTGTTCGGCGTATTCAATAATTGCTTGTTTAGCCTCTGTGGAAACCATACCAGTAAAAGCCCCAGAATTAATTAAAATTCCTGGTTCAGTGTATGCCTGGTTATATTCAATTTGGATGAGTTGCGTGACTTCATCATTCTCTGATGTTGGAGTTAAGTCAAAACCTGCCACATCATCTGGGGAAACAATGACAAAATCAATCGGCAAATCGTAATTTTTGGCAAACTTAAAATCCCGAACATCATGTGCCGGTACACCCATCACTGCTCCAGTACCATACTCGTACAGTACATAGTCAGCAATCCAAATAGGCACTTCCTCGCCTGTAAATGGGTTAATTGCCTTACCACCTGTGGGGATACCCCGCTTAGGTTTGTCTTCAGCGGTACGTTCCAACTCACTCTGATTGGAAACTTCTTTAATAAAAACTTCTACCGCCGCTTGTTGTTCTTTTGTAGTAACACGCTTTGTTAAAGGATGTTCTGGTGCTAACACCAAGTAACTGACACCATAAACAGTATCTGGGCGTGTGGTGTAGACACCGATTTTTTCATCTATCCCAACGATAGGAAATTCTAAATAAGCGCCTGTAGATTTACCAATCCAGTTTGCCTGCATCGACTTGACGCGTTCCGGCCAACCTGTCAATTTATGCAAGTCATTGAGTAATTCTTCGGCGTAGTCGGTAATCTTAAAAAACCACTGGCGTAATAATTTGCGCTCAACTATTGCCCCACTGCGCCAGGAACGTCCTTCGTTATCAACTTGCTCGTTTGCCAGTACAGTTTGATCTATAGGGTCCCAGTTTACCGCTGCTTCTTTTTGGTAAGCTAACCCTGCTTGCAAAAACTGCAAGAAAATCCATTGCGTCCACTTGTAATAGTCTGGTGAACAGGTAGCAAGTTCACATTCCCAATCAATGGATAAACCAAGACGCTGCAATTGCTGCCGCATCTGGGCCATATTCTGATAAGTCCACTTTGCTGGCGGTACACCACGGTCAATGGCGGCGTTTTCTGCTGGCAAGCCAAAGGCATCCCAACCCATTGGGTGTATTACCCGATACCCTTGCATTCGCTTGAGGCGGGCAATCACGTCGGTAATCGTATAATTACGGACGTGACCCATGTGTAGGCTGCCCGATGGATAAGGGAACATGGAAAGAGCGTAGAATTTTGGCTTATTGCTAACTGTCGGTGTCTTATCTAAGCCAAGTTCTACCCATGTTTTTTGCCATTTTTCCTCAATTGCTGCTGGGTTATATCTAGATAAAGAAAAATTAGTGCTTTCAGCCATCTTTATTTCTATAATGAATGCTCAAATAATACTCGAAACACTTGTTTTCAGCATTTTAACGCGAACTATAAGTCTATTTTCGTACCGAGTAACCATGCTCAACAAATGCTCACTTCCTTCTCATTATCTTCCTATCTCCCTTAGTTGCCTAAAGTTATTGAAGTAATACTTTAAATCTACCATAATGCTTACACCATAATAATCCTAGCTATTTTTCTGTATAATGCAGCCATTTTTACTATTCTCATTGCCTTACCACTAGACGCTTCAAGGGCATTTTAGATACAAATCAGAATATCTCTAACCATTATGAACAGACAGAAAGAATCCCCTACTGGAGGGGATGCTATAAACTACCGTAATGTCAGTTAGTTATTGTTTGTGTTTCTAAATACCATCAACAAAAATGATTAATTACCCTGAAAGTTAAATTGATTCTTGGTTGAACCTGCTTCGATGTTTTGGGGATTTGATGCTGCCAAAAATGCTGTGTTACACCCGCCATCAGAAGGAAGCTGCCATGTATTAACTCAATTTCTGCTTTCACATCCCGACTTTGTTTATGTCTAAACATAAACCTTCTTGCTCCGCCCAAGCTAATAGAAGCAATTACAGGATTTTTACCTAGCTCTGGTTCAGCATCTGTGTGCCAGGAAATTCCATCGTTCCCATCTCGATAAAGATTTAGTAATACGCTGTTAAAGTTAACTTTTGCAATCTCATCAACTTTCTCTTTTACTTTTAGCAGGGTAGGTATCCAAGGTTCTGGATCAAGATGAATACCTGAGAATTTATATGACATATTTCTATCTCCATACCAAGCAGTTTTTCTTGGTAAGTTTACCTCTTTACCATAAATATTCATCTTGTCTTGTCGCCATTTTATTTCGTTAAGTAAGGTTTGAAAAAGCTCATCACTTTCTTGCTGATTGAAAAAATTGCGATAGAAAGTAACCTCTGCATCTGGCATAGATAAAACTTCTTTATACCTGCTATCAATTGACTCATCTACAACGGAGTCAAACCCGGAAAATAAGTCTCCCTGAATTGCATTACTAGCTGGTCTATTTTTCATAAAATCCTCAAAGTTTTATAGTGAACTGTCTTTCATATCTTTCTATTTTGCAATTTTGAAATTTCCCAGTTTTATTATAAAAAATCTCTTCGTAAATTGCTTTGTCTGAGTAAAAGGATTTTTTAACCATAGGATACTCGTTGAATAAGTTATAAAAACTATCTATCCTGTAGTTCCTTGCGTTATGATATGGACTTGTACAAATAATACGATTAAATCCTGAAAATGAATTAATTATTAGCTGATATAACTTCTTTAGATCGAAATCTTCAACATCTAGTATGTTTGAAAATAGATGAATCTTAATGTTGCTACAACTTGAAACAAAGTCGCTAGAGTTTAAGTTATCTATACACTTGTTGACCGTTTGGATTAGAGAGTTATTAGAGAAAGTGGGCTGTAACATTTGGCGAACAAAGCTATAGCCTCGCCATAATGCAATTGAAGATGGTTCTACGAGTGTAATTGATTCTATTTTAGGGCTGATACGTTTTTCAATAAGATAGTCCATTAAAACGCAGGTTGCAAGCGCCTGTCCACATCCCCAATCGATAATTTCTACACTTTTACCTTCTGTGTACTGAAAGTTAGTTGAAGGAAACGCTGCATAGAGCTTGTGAAAATGGTGTCCGCCGTAGAGAGCAATATACTTATCACATTCCGCTTCTGTATTGAGTACTTTCCTACCATGATCTATATCGACATCTCGCAGAAATGGAAGTTTTTCTATTTTGGATTTGTAAATATCCTCAAAAAATCTAACTTGTATCTGTGCTTCCTGTGGGCTAGAAATGATCATGAGAAACCTTAAGAGTCGATCTAACTACTCTCTTAAGTTGCCCAAATCACTGATACTAATTATCTACTTATTATACCTGATTTTTCTATGTATGATGTGAAGAGGGGATTATTAGTGAAACTTACGATATTCCTCTCTACATTATTTTTGTGTCTCTGTAATGAGACTCACTCACTTTTTCGCTATGCTCACATCATGCGTTTACAATACTCAGTACTGTGGTGGGAAAAAATTTAGATGGTTAAAATGGGCGATGGTTAAATCAAATATAAAGTATTCTGATTTGGTGCGGGTTTTTGTCTATGGCACGCTCAAACCAGGTGAAGCTAACTATAAAAGATATTGTGCTGATAAAGTCGTTGATGTCAAATTAGCTCTTGCACAAGGTAAATTGTTTGCTCTACCAATGGGATACCCGGCGATGACGTTAGGAGATAGTCAAGTTCACGGATATTTACTTTTTTTTCCCAACCTAAAGATTTTAAATGAATTAGATGTGCTGGAAAGTTACCAGCCAACTAGAAAACCAACAGCAAACCTCTATAATCGACAAATGATTGAGGTTTACAATTCACAGTCGCTCTCTTTGGGTTGGGCTTGGGTTTATTTAATGACTCTAGACCGAGTTGAGCAATTAAGAGGCTGCCTCCAACCTGACGGTTGGTGGAGTGGCTCAGGTTTAACTGCAAAGTACAGTCATGAACTGTGAACTCTTAACTTTGTGATTAGTTTATGTCTTGTCTAGAGTCCTGGCGTTGCGGCTGTACCCGATAAACCGGATTTTCTGGAGAAGCTACTGCTGCTTTAGGAATTTCAATTACCGGGTTATTTAGTCCCACCATCAGCGGCGAAGGGGGAACTATAGACGCTGACGATGTTTGTATCGGTTCTGTTTGTGGTCGTTGTGCCAGTTGTGGTACTCTCGAAGCGCCAGGTACTAAGCTAGATACTGCGCCGATCACACAAGCAGCAACGGCTGCACCTCCCAGCATCCAGTTGAGACGAGAGCGACGGTGCAAACGTGTCAAAACTTTCTGAACTGTTGCTTCTGGGGATTCTTGGGCTGCTGGCACTGGGAGCGTCCGCAAGCCTTGGCGTAGCTTTAACAGTCGGGCATACAAGCATTGAACCGAGGCATCATTTGCCAGCCATTGTTCTACTTGCTTGCGTTCGGTAGCTGTGACTTCACCATCGAGGTAAGCACTCAATAACTCGAAGCGATCGCGCTTCACCATATCCATAAGACCCGTTGATTCATTGGTATGCTTGGCCATTCCATCTGGCAAATCTTGAGGAAGTTGCAAAGGTGAACGGTCGTAAAACTGAGAATCAGTAGTCATCTTAACATTATTACCAATTCATACACGGGTAAACTGGGCGGGAAATTCGGGAAAATTAGCCAATTTTCCTCCTTAGGGCAGAAGTAATCTACGTCTTTCTGGTAATTCTTAATCTATGCTTAAATTCTGCCATTCGACAGAGGCAAGATACTGTAAATTAGGAGTCTAGATAATTCTGCAAGTGAGCTTGCAATCTCGATCTAGCTCTGGCTATTCTTGACTTCACAGTTCCTAAGGAAACTCCAGTGATTTCGGCAATTTCTTCATAAGCCATGCCTTCGATTTCTCTCAGGACGATGGTAGTACGAAAAACTTCTGGTAAATCCGCGATCGCTTCCCGCAATTGCTCGTAAAATTCTCTAGTTGTCAGTTCTTCTTCAGGCCCTGGGGTATCACCAGCGATTTCCCAATCCATCTCGCCGTCCTCTAAGGAGCGGGGAGCATCGAGCGACAAAGGACTCATAACCCGCTTGCGTTTCCGTAACTCGTCGTAAAACAAGTTGGTGGCAATGCGGCTTAACCAGCCCCGAAATTTAGCAGGTTCTTGTAATCGGTTAATATTCCGATACACTCGAATCCAAACTTCTTGAGCCAAATCGGCTCTGTCAGCCCAATCTGGAGCCAGGTGGTAAAGAACTCGATCAACTTGACTTTGATAGCGGCGTAATAGTTCTGCAAACGCAACACGATCTGGTCGCAGTCCCGCTTGACAGCGCAAAATTAAATCGTGGTTAGGGAGTTTGTCAACTTGCACTGATGCTTCTGGATACTTTGCATCAACCGTTGACCAGGATACAGTAATCGACTGACTCATAGATCGTACTGGCTCTAAATCATCCCTATCTATTAGACCTGCTAATGGGACATAAGTTCCATACTAAGGTGACGGATTTATTACTGGAACACTGAAGCATACAATTTTGGATACATTTATAGCAATAAGGAGAGCCACTTTTTCCTTATACTGCTCCCATAGTTGCCTTTGCACCCATCAACTAACAAAGTTACTATAATATGCACATTTTAGTACTTTTCGCAACTGGGTATATACGCTTGATAAAAATAATTAAATCTGGTTATAAGGATGAAGATAAAAATTTTGTAATTCTAACTTCTTGATACCTTTAAAATTCAGGTAATAATTTCTGGAAGTTGGGTTGCTGTGGTTGTTAAGATAGTGATTTATTTTTTTGATTTTGTTACCAGAATAGTTGCTGATTGTTCTGGTTGTGGGCCGTAGGCAGCACTAGAGTTATGTTGCTCTGGTACGCGAACTTGAAAAAAGAAATTGAGGGAAAATGTAATTGTGACTGCTAGCAATAGTTTTTCAAACATGGTTTTTATTCCACCTACACCATTAATGATTGATTGCTACATTTCAAGAGTTCCACCAAAAAGTCCAAGTATTGGCTTACAATCCCCAGAACTTTTGAGTAATCAGGTTTCTCGCTTGAAGTTTTGCCGCTGGGACAATTCGCATAGTCTTAGTTTGCCCAGAGGTGTTGGCAGATTTATAGCAGAAATGATAAGTATTGATAAATTTTTGATAATAGGATGATGAACCCATTCAATTGCTCGGCTGGATATGTCAGGGATAAACAATAGGCGATGGCAATGCTAAGAAATGAATCTGTAGGGCGGATGGTAATGTTGCTCTGTTTTGGCACAGCATTTCTATCTTTAGGTGTCCATTGGCGCATTACTACGGCGGAACGGCAGTTTGAGAAGACTGCATCTACTTCGATGCGGCGAGATTCTACCCTAAGCAATCCCAAGGGAAGCCGCCCAGAGGGAGTCTACAAGAATCTTTCTCAAGTGAGTTTAGGGGAAATTGCTATGGGCGCATCTTCTATGCCACCTGGTGAAGTGACCCAAGGCTCAACTGCCCAGAAGAGGGAATTTACACCAAAGCCCTCTGCTCTTAAGCCTCAAACTAAGTCAAAAACAATTAAGAAGAATGTAGCCAAAGCAACGACTCGGAAGGCTGCTACACTCAGGTTTTCTGGTGGTAAGTCTCAAACTAAGTCGAAAATAATTAAGAAACCTGTAGCGAAAGTAACTAATCGAAAGGCATCTACATTTAAGCCTTCTACTATTAAGCCTCAAACTCAGCCTCAAACCATTAAGAAGAACATCGCGAAAGCAACTGACCTACCAACTAAGACGCAGTTGGTGGCACAAGCAGAAAGACAAAATCCGGTTGCGGATAGTTGGCCAAAAGCTCTATGGTCTAAGGCTTCAGCCCAGCAAGTAGCATCTAATAGGCTGGCAGATGCCAAGACGCAAGTGGTAGTTGATTTAAGCGATCGCCGCACCTATGTATACGCAGGGGATGAGGTGATAGCAAGCTACCCAATTGCTATAGGTAAGAAAGGTTGGGAAACGCCTACAGGTTCTTTCCAGATAATCCACATGCGACACTATCCAATCTGGCGTCACCCAATTACGGGCAAAGTATTTGAAGCTGGTACGGATAGCCCTTTGGGAGACAGATGGATTGGTTTTTGGACAGATGGACGGAATGAAATTGGCTTTCATGGGACGCCGGAAATTGACCTGGTAGGAACGGCGGTATCCCACGGCTGCTTAAGGATGCGTAATTCTGATGTCCGATTATTGTATGACCAAGTGAGTTTAGGTACAGCAGTGGTAGTACGTGATTAATTTATTAAGAGTCATTTGTCATTTGTCATTTGTCTAAAACAAATGACTGAATGGCACTAATAAAAGCCGAAAGGCTTGTGTAAACTCTTCAAGAAAGAGGAGGCGGAGCCTAGGCTGTTGACTCTGTACCTTTTAGCCCACAAGACTTCATGCAGAAATTGTGTTTTTTATTTTGGCGTAAAGATGGCTGTTGCGGGCGCTTTCACACAAGCAAAAACCAGCACAAATAATTTTTCGGTAATTCCCCAAAAAATAGCCAAAATCAACAGCCTAGGCGGAGCCTCCCAGAATGGTTTCCCAGCCTCCAGGCTGGGAACTAGGAAACACAAAACTTTGTACTTATCTTATTGGCAATGGGCAATGGGCAATGACCAATGACCAATGACTCTTAAAATTATAATTTTTGCTCAAAATTAGGTGCGTATGTCTGGAGTAAAGCACTAACTTGGCGTACAACCTCATTACCAGTGTTTTTGCCCAAGGCTTGCCGTTCTGGGAAGAAATTGGGTCGATCTAGGTAACGGTTGATCGCCTCACTTACTTGCTGAGAAATTAAGTCTTGCAGTTGTTCCTGAGCCGTTTGGCGCTGAAAGTTAGCACCCTCTTCTGTAGTAGCATACAGAGGTGGTAGTCGATTGAGAGCGTAAGCGGCAATATCCCCGACATCCAGAGAACTTTCGCTGGTAGCTTCAATTTCTGCGACTCGTGCGATCGCTTCCGTTAGTACCAATTCTTCCATAACGTTAATGAATTGTTTGCGAGGTACCGCCACTACCTCACCAGTCAATAGCGCACCCATCAGCCGATCCAGCGCCATATACTCTTCAATTGAGAGTTCCGAGGCGTTGTCACAGATTCTACCGACTTCTGCTTCCATTGCTGGTGTCAAATAACCATCCTGGAGAGCTTGTTCTACAATTTTTTCGATACTCATAACGCTTATCATCATTTATGTTAGCCAAGCAAGGTAGGGACGGTATCAATCCAATTTGTTTTGCCTAATTCTCAGCAAAAAATACACAAATCATGCACAGACGTGATCAACTCCGCCTCTACTAGTTAAAGACCTTAGTTCGCCAAGGTGTTGGATCAACAGATTGTCCGTTGACATACAAACCCCAGTGTAAATGTGGCCCCGTAGAAGCACCTGTTGAACCTACTGCGCCAATTAGTTGACCAGCTTTCACCAAATCACCTTCTTTAACGTTAATACGACTAAGGTGCATGAAAATACTGGTTACTCCTTGACCGTGGTCAATGCCAACTACGTTACCATGAACCCGAAACCCTTGGGATACCCTACCTACCAAAGCAACTCGCCCAGCGGCTGGGGCAATTACGGATGAACCGGTAGCACCAGCGTAGTCAAGACCACGATGATAGTAGTCATTTGCAAATGTACCATTATAGTAGCGACGTACACCATAGGTTGTACTCATTCGCCCTGCATTTGGTCTCAGGAATACTCCATTCCAATACTTTTCTGGTGTTTGTAATGCCTTAAAAGCTGCCACACGCTGAAGTTCATGCTCTGTGGCATTCACTCCAGCTTTACCAGGTGGCAAAGTAATGCGTTGTACGGGGAACTTGCGATTAAGCACATTCACTGCCAAGTTTTGTACTTGACCATCCCCTGCAACCCGAAGTGTTCTAGTTCCAGATTTTTCTAGTGGAGTTGTGGGAACAAAAGCCCGATACTGATTGGGTGCGATTTCAAAAGCTGGGTATGTATTCTTACCACTAGCTACTGTTGGATTTGTACCATTTTTTGGATTATCTAGATTGATCTCCACCGAGAGTGTATCCCCTAATTTAGGATTAGTTGGAGTCACTTTTACTTCTAAAGCATCTACAGGCAATGCCAAAGCGATTGGGAGAACAGCAAATATTCCCTTTAACACATTTATTGCACGACGATTGGCTGTCAAAGTTTTGACATCAAAGCCGAGCAACTTTTTGTTTGAACTACTAGCGCTATTCTCAATAATCATAGAACTACAAAAAAACCCTTGCTTGTGTTGGAAAATAGACTAGCTTATTATTGCTAGTGTTTCCTATTTGAAGCCGATGTTGTTGTCAACCATAAATGTTAGCAAATTCTCTAAGTACTTATGGATTGCAAGGGCGAATGATTTTATCTGTAATTATTAGTGAATTGGTATTAACTCTAACAATTAATGTATATGACATTGATAATGAGCATAAAATTTAACTATGGTTGATGGCAAAAATTGCTCTTGTGGCTTGCTATAGGTTTCACTTGTTAGGCAACAAAGGAAACTCGTTGTGATTATACTCGTTACATAATGATACTTGAAGAAAATCTTGGAATCAACTAGACACTTTTTCAACTGGACACTAATATCACACTGTTAGGTTGAAATCGGTATGGGGAAATTACTTAAACTAGCTAAGTAAGTCCGCGAGGATAAATTAAACTATATTAAATAATGTAAATATCTTAAAATTTGCTCTTAGTAGCGCTTTAACGCCAAAAAAGCATAAAAATAATGCACAAATTTAGTATGGACACGCCATACTTAAGATTTACTTTAGAAATTAACTTTGCATGATGGAATACGCTGATCAACTTTAGGCTGATAGTATTACTTTTGACTTGAGTTTGCCATCTTCCATGTCAACGATGCGATCGGCAATATCTAGGATGCGGTTGTCATGAGTAACCATCAAAATGGTGCAGCCTTGTTCTTTTGCCAGTTTTTGCATGAGATTAACTATATCTCGTCCTGATTGACTGTCAAGGGCGGCGGTGGGTTCATCCGCGAGGATTATTTGAGGATGACTGACTAGGGCACGAGCGATCGCTACTCTTTGTTTTTGTCCCCCAGACAGTTTATCAGGGTAATAATGCAAATGATTTCCTAATCCTACTTGCTCTAACATTTGGGCTGACCTAGCTTGCATCTTTTTTAACCCAAGATGTTTGTGCAATTCTAAAGCCATTTTGACGTTTTGGAGTGCCGTCAAACTACCATGCAAGTTATGTGCTTGGAAAATATAACCATTACGGCGTCGCGCCTGCACTAGTTGTTCAGCACTAGTGCCACAAAGTTCTCGTCCTAACACCCGCAAACTACCAGATTGGGCAGAACGCAATCCACCTACTAAGGTCAGCAGAGTAGTCTTGCCAGAACCAGAGGGCCCAGTCATGATAATAATTTCACCAGCGTTAATCTCTAAGTTGATGTTGAACAGAACTTGCTTGCGGAGTGAGCCATGACCAAAATAGTGGTCGAGATTTTTAATAGAGATGACGGGTTGACTAGTCATAAATAGCTCGATTACTCGTGATGATCGTCATTGGTCATTTGTCCTTTGTCATTTTTCCTTTGCAAATGACCAATGACAAATGACAAATGACAAATTTAGAACATATCAGCAGGATCGGCGGCTTGGAGTTTGCGGGTGGCGATCGCACCGGAAATTGTACACATAATGATAGTCAACACGAATACCTGCAATGCCCGAATCGCAGTCATGTACATGGGTAAATTTGTGGCACTGCGAGTCAGTTGGTAAAGTGCTAAAGATACTCCCAATCCAGGGAAGAAGCCGAGTGCTGCCAAGATCAACGATTCTTCAAGCACCACACCTAGCAGGTAGTAATTGCGATATCCCATTGCTTTAAAGGTGGCGTATTCCCGGACATGGGCATTAACATCGGTGGAAAGGACTTGATAGACAATGATCACGCCTACGACAAAGCCCATCGATACACCCAGGCTGAAAATAAACCCAATGGGTGAATTTGTTCTCCAGAAGTTATTTTCAAATTCAATAAATTCGGCGTGGGTTAATACTCTGACATCATCTCTCAGGTAGGCTTTGAGCATTGCTGCTACTTTTTTCGGTTCATAGCCTGGTTTAAGAACAATCAAACCTAGACTGACACTGCTGGACTGTCGCCCAGAAAATAGCCGCAAAAAATTCTGATCACTGGTAATCACGTTGCCATCAGAACCAAAGGAAGCCCCGACTTGGAATAAGCCACTAATGTTAATTGTGCGCCGTTCTATTTCTGTAGTCAGGGTTTTACCTTGGTCAATTTGAGCGATCGCTTTTTGATAATCTCCTCTTGCACCACGATCAAACAAAACGGTATCTGGCATTTTGATCGTTTGCAATTGCTGGTTAACATCTGGTAAGTCAAAGGCTGGCTTGTCTGGGTTAAAGCCGATAACTAACACCCCTGTCTCACGGTGTGTTTGGGGATTTTTCCAGATTGCATTATTGAAATACATTGGTTCGGCTGACTTCACCCCTGGTATATCCATTGCTTGATAAAGTCGCCGACGAGAAAATGTAGACAAGCTTGGCAAGTTACGGGCTTGGGGACTTGTTAAAACAATGTCTGCTTGCAAACTGCGATGTAATCTGGTGTTACTGTCATACAACGCAGTTTGAAAGCCTAACTGCATGAACATCAGAAGATCCGCAAAGGCAATACCTGACAATGCCACGAAAAGACGGCTTTTTTCATGATTCAGTTGCAGCCATCCTAGAGGAGTTCGCCGTAGCAGTTGTTTGAGCAATCCCATGATCAGAAGTGAGGAGTGGGGGAATGAGGGGACAAGGGAGATGAGGGAATAAGGGAGTAACGAAGAAGAATTAATAACCAATGACAAATGACTAATGACTAATGACAAATTTCACAATTCAATTACTGCCTTAACTTGCATATTGGTTAAGGTGGCAGCTTTTCGGCTGGAAGCTTCATCTAGTCGGATATGGACTTCTACTACTCTGTTGTCGATATTGCTGACGGGATCTGTGTTAATGACATTCTGTCGTCGCACTTGCAAGCCTTTGCGATCTACGATTCCCTGTAATTCAATCGGGAGGTAATCACCAAATACTCGCACTTGCTGTCCTGAATGCACTTTGCTGATATCGCTTTCGTAGACCTCGGCTATGACATACATCTGGCTGGTTTGACCGATATCTGCAATGCCATCATTTGATACTAATTCTCCAGGATGGGTATGGATCTCAAATACCTGGCCATTTTGGGGCGATCGCACTACAGCCTGTTCAAGATTAACTTTTGCCAGATTCATGGCTGCTACGGCACGATTGACTTCTGCTTTAGCTGCTTCTACATCCACTCCGCGCACTTCAGCGATTTCATCAAGTGTTGCTGTGGCTTGTTTAATTTGTTGCTGACTAGATGATTGGGTACGATTTAATAGTGCCTGGGCTTCTTGTAGGCTTTTTTGGGCGGTTTCCAAGTTTAAACGCTTGCTATCCTGTTGAGAAGCGGAAATTGCGCCTTGTTGATATAGTCGCTGATAGCGTTCGTCTTCGGCTTGGGCGTTACGCACTTCGGCTTGGAATCGCTCAATTGTCGCGGCTTGGGCATTAAGATCACCTTGGCGTTCGGCTTCTAAACGAGCGATCGCAGCTTTTTGGGCAGCAATTTCACCACGTTTAGCACCTGCTTGGGTGCGGTTTAGGTTTGCCTGGGCTACTTTTACCTGTTCTTGGGCCTCTTTTAAAGCTGCTTGGAGGCGATCGCGGCTGTTCAAAATTGCGATCAATTGTCCTGCCTTTACTCTATCCCCCTCCTTCACCAACAACTTTTCTACCCGGCTTCCTTCCGCAGACACCGCAGCAGAAAGTTTAATAACTTTCCCCTGTGGTTCGAGCCGCCCTAAAGCTGTTACCGTTTTTAACTGTGGCAATTGTGTTGCTGGCACTTGTGTCTCTGGATTTGCATAATTTTGCCAGCGTTTTACTATATAAAAACTTATTCCGCCAATCAATAAAGATGCAATTATACCTATAGCAACAGATGGACGCAGAATAGACTTAGGGAACGTTCTGTACCCTAGCTTTGAGTTTCGCACCATAGATTACCTCTTAACTAGTGGCGCAGAAAAAGAACAAATTAGGCTTGTTTCAGTATTTATTTGCTAATTCCTACTTTTTGAGTCAGTTATTGTTGATTTATCAATTTCAAATCCATAAAATAATTTGGAAATTGTTGAGATTTAACTTGGATAAAGTGATTTATCTGGCTGGGATAACAACTAACATCTCTACCAAATTAGAGGTTTATGTTTTTAGCAAACTACTTTTGTTTGATGAAAGTACTCAGGTATAGTAAACCGTTTTAAAATTACGAGTTGTAACAGCGCCAACAATCAGAATCAAATTAAGCCAATAAAATAAGTGTTTTTTGTCAAAATTATGAACAATAACAACTTTTGATGATTAATTCTATATAAAAACCAGATTGCAGGTATAATAATTAATCTACAAAACATAAGTAGACACTAAATTATGTCTACTTAAAACTTAGAGTTATTTCCACTCAAAAATCATGATATTTTTATCCGATACTTTGAAAAGTTAAGGGATATTTAAAATCTATCATTTGGGTGCAATACGGAGTAGTAAACTTAATCTAAAATCGGCCGTTAGAAATTTATTGGAAGACCTAGTACCGCAAGGCGGAATTAAAAATTAAAAATTAAAAATGAAGACAGCGTAAGGGTTTTGTTGATTGGGAATGGGTGGTTTATTTCCGCCGTGCTGTACTAGTAGCCTAACTGGCTGCAACAACAGCACGGTCATTTACTAACTTGCCATCTTCCATATAGACGATGCGATCGGCAATATCTAGAATACGGTTGTCATGAGTAACCAAGAGAATGGTACAATCCTGCTCTTTAGCTAGTTTTTGCATGAGATTGACCACATCTCGTCCCGATTTGCTGTCAAGGGCGGCGGTAGGTTCATCTGCTAAAACAATTTTAGGACGACCAACCAATGCACGAGCGATCGCAACTCTTTGTTTTTGTCCCCCAGATAAATCATCAGGATAATAATTGAGGCGATGACCTAATCCTACCTCCTCTAACATTTGGGCTGACCGGGTTTTCATTTCGTCCGGTGAAATATTATTATGCACTTCCAAGCCCATTCTGACGTTCTGGAGTACTGTCAGGCTACCGTGCAAGTTGTGCGCTTGGAAAATATAACCATTATTGCGTCGCACTTGGGTAAGTTGTCCTGTACTAGCGCCACAAAGTTCTTGTCCCAATATCTGCAAACTGCCGGATTGGGCAGAACGCAAGCCGCCTGCTAAGGTGAGAAGTGTCGTTTTACCAGAACCAGAAGGCCCAGTCATAATAATAATTTCGCCAGCGTTAATATCCAGGTTGATATCAAAAAGAACTTGCTTACGGAGTTGACCATTACCAAAATAGTGGTCGAGATTTTTAACAGAGATAACGGATTGACTAGTCATAAATAGCTCGATTATTCCTGATGATTGTCATTTGTCCTTTGTTCTTAGTCATTTGTTATTACCAAGACTTACGCCAAAATTGCTAATTTCGCTGTCGTAGATAATAATTCCTAGAGTCTCCGTAAGTCCTAATACCAGTTAAATTAATGATTGCAACACATCCTTGGGTAAAGACGCGATGAATCGCGTCTCTACAAATGGTCTATTTGTCGCATTCTTTTTTCAAATTGGTATAATTACAAAGGACTAATGACTAATGACTAATGACAGTTTTTAAAACATATCTGCGGGGTCAGCGGACTGTAATTTCCGAGTGGCGATCGCACCAGAAATAATACACATAATCATTGTTAGCATTAGCACTGTGGTGGCTCGCGCTACCGTCATATAAAGTGGCAAATTGGTGGCATTGCGAGTTAAAGCATAAAGTCCTAAAGGTGCGATCACTCCTGGAATAAAGCCCAAGATTGCCAAAATTATCGCCTCTTCAAACACCACGCCTAATAAGTAGAGATTGTTATAGCCCATTGCTTTGAAAGTGGCGTATTCTTTGATATGGGAATTCACATCTGTAGAAAGGACTTGATAGACGATAATCACGCCCACCATAAACCCCATTCCTACACCCAGGCTGAAGATAAACCCGATGGCTGTATTTTTTTTCCAATAATCTGTTTCAAATTCGATAAATTCTGCTTTAGTTAAAACTTTAATATCATCATCTAAATGAGATTCTAAAGCTGCTTTGATTTGTTTGGGATCATAACCTGGTTCTAGTTGAATCAAACCTATACTGACACTACTTGCTTCTCGTTTAGGAAATAGCCGCAAGAAATTCTGGTCGCTGGTAATCAGGTTGCCATCAGCCGCAAAGGAAGCGCCGATTGAAAATAAGCCGCTAATGGTAATCGTCCGGCGGTCAATTTCAGTCGTCACAGGTTGTCCTTGTGCGACTTGAGCGATCGCTTCTTGATAATCTCCTCTAGAAGCGCGATCGAACAGAAGGGTATCTGGTAACTTCACCCGATCTATCTGGCTGTTCACATCCGGTAAGTCAAAGGCTTGCTTTTCAGGATTGATCCCGATAACTAGCACAGATGTCTTTTGGCGTGTTTTAGGATTCTTCCAATCGACAATGTTGACATACATTGGTTCTGCGGACTTCACCCCTTGTACATCCATTGCCTGATACAGCCGCCGCCGCGTAAAGGTGGACGCATTTAACACGTTACGGGCTTGAGGACTAACTAGAAAAATATCAGCCTGGATACTGTTGTGCAACTTAGTATTACTTTCAAACAAGGCGGTCTGAAACCCTAGCTGCATGAACATAAGAATATCAGCGAAAGCAATGCCTCCCAATGCCACCAATAGACGGCTTTTTTCATGACTCAGTTGCAACCATCCCAGGGGGGTTCGCTGCCGCAGTTGTTGAATAAATCCAATCACAGTTCAATTACCGCCTTTACTTGTAGGTTGGTAAACTTTGCAGCTTTGACGCTAGATACTTCATCTAGTCGCACATGTACTTCCACTACTCTGGCGTCAATATTGCTAGAGGGGTCACTGTTGACGAGATTTTGCCGCTGTACCTGCATCCCCATCCAATCGACGGTTCCCTGTAATTCTCCAGGGAGGGAATCGCTGATTACCTTGACCCGTTGCCCCGATCGCACTTTGTTAATATCACTTTGGTAAACTTCTGCAACTGCATACATCTGGTCGGTTCGACCTAGTTCCACAATCCCGTCATTAGAAACGGTTTCTCCAGCCCTTGTATTAATCTTCAGAATTTGTCCCGCATCCGGTGCGCGGACATAAGCCTGATTAAGTTGCGCTTTAATTTTTGCCACAGTCGCTTGAGCGCTGTCTACCTCTGCTTGAGCGTTGGCAATATCGGTAGGACGGACTTCAGCGGTTTGGTTAAGGGTGGCTTTGGCTTCGTTAATCTGCTGTTGCAAGCTAGCGAGGGTTTGGTTGCGGTTCGCTTTGGCTTCCTTAATTTGCTGTTCTAAAGTAGCTACAGTTCTTGTCTTATTGGCTTGGTTTTCGATTACCTGCTGAGTAGAAGTTTCTGCACTCAAGCGTTTTTGATCAGCTTCTTGACTAGAAATTGCCCCTACTTTGTATAAAGCTTCGTAGCGTTGCACATCTATTTGAGCGTTCCGCTTTTCGGCTGCAACACGATCCACCGTTGCTTGTAAACTCTCTCGTTGTCCTTGCAAGTCTGCTTCTAGGCGATCAATTGTGGCTTGCTGAGTTTTGACATTTCCCTCTAATTCGACTTGCAGACGGCTGACAGCAGCTTGTTTTGCTCCAATTTCTCCCTGTTTTGCTCCCGCTTTTACCTGGTCAAGGTTGGATTTGGCAACTTGAACTTGTTTTTGGGCTTCAACTAAACTTGCTTGCAAGCGATCGCGACTATCCATAATGGCAATTACCTGTCCAGCCTGGACGCGATCGCCTTCTTTCACCAATAGCTTCTGAAGCAGACTTCCCTCTGTTGAAGAAGTTGCAGACAGTTTTATTACTTCTCCATTTGGTTCTAAGCGTCCCAATGCTGTAACTGTTTTTACTACTGGCTGAACAGCTACTGGCGCTATTTGCTTCTCATTGGCGGTAGCCTGAAACTTTAGTACCGTGTAAACACTAACTCCACCTATTAGTAGAGATGTAATTATTGCTAGTGTAGTTGGCGATCGCAAAAGATTTTGGGGAGACTTTAAATCCTCTAGTTTCCAGTTCTGCACCATAGTGTTCACCTTTCCCCATTAGCAACTTGTACTAAACTGTTCAGTTCAATTCATGCTAAACTAAACGGAGTAGTTTAGTCAATAGCACCAAGGTAGAATTCTCAATTTAATCAGCTTGCCTTGAGTTATAAACCAGAATGCTTGTCAGGACTGGGATTAATGACGTAGGGTAAATTGCCACATCTATTAAAATTGTTTATAAGAGAGGATGATTAATAAATGGTACGCATTAAATCTGACGAAGTTGATCGCGATAATTCCGTTGATAAAGTGGAGCAAATTCTGCAAGGGGCAATGCAAGAGTTTCTCCAAAATGGTTATGCTGGTACAAGTATGGATCGAGTAGCAGTAGCAGCAGGTGTTTCTAAAGCGACAGTCTACAGCCACTTTCAAGATAAAGAAGGACTTTTTAAAGTACTGTTAGAGCAACTGGCGAGCAAAAAGAATAACTCCATTTTTGGCACAGAACCGATTGCCGGAGAACCAGCAGCCGTACTACATCACTTAGGTACCAAAGCATTAGATTTGATGAATAGCGACCAAGAACATACTGCATTTATGCGAGTATTAATAGGGGAATCTGGTCGTTTTCCTGAGTTAGCTCAAATTTGTGTCCGAGCGATGATTAAGCCAGTGGCGGAAACTCTCACTCAATACTTGGCCGCTCCTGAGCTAAATATACCTGACCCAGAGGCAACAGCAAGAATTCTTTTAGGAGCGTTAGTGCATTTTCATATTACTCAGGATGTGATGCATGGGAGAGACATTATACCAATGGAAAGCGATCGCTTGATTGATGCCTTGACACACTTAATCACTAAACGCGCCGATTGATTGGTTAGATCCCGGCGCGTGGCGCTTGTTTGGTCAGAAGGTCAAATTCACCTTGAGAAACAGTTGACTACACTCAGTGCTGATTTAATTAAAAAATTACTTAATACTTATGTACTTAGTAAATGCCCCAACTATTGTTGTATGGACGGTCTTTTAACTCAGCACTGAGCAATCTTCATTATTTTTTCTATAGAAGTTACAGTACTGTCTCCGGCTTTTTTGGTTTCTTACAAGCTGCCACAAATACATCCTCCAGCGATCGCAAGATAACTAGGCAGGAATGACTTGAACAATTAGTGCGCGTTTATCCAGTGACTGGATTTTACCTACTTGACTGAGATCATTGGCAATTCGGTCTAGCAGTTCTCCTGCTTGGTCACGATATTGATGTTCTCGGCCTCGTAAACGGATGGCAAATTTGACTGAATCGCCTTTACTCAACCACTGAACTGCTTTCTCAATACGTAAATTGTAATCAGCGACACCCACGTTTAGACCGAACCTAACTTCCTTTACCGTAGGTCTAGCACTCTGGCTCTGACGTTTTTTCTTTTGATACTGAAGCTTCCCATAGTTGAGAATCTTCGCGATCGGAGCGTCTTTACCTTGGGAGACTACAACTAAGTCAAGCTCTAAGCTTTCGGCTAGCTGTAGCGCCTCATTGGTGTCGATCAGACCACGATTGTTATTCTCATGGTCAATCAAGAAGACACTAGGTGACTTGATTTGTGAATTAATCAGTTGCTTTTGGATTGCGATAATGAATTTCTCCCATTTGTTCAATACTTTGCTTTACAAGCAGGTAATGCCAATTTAACACAACACTGAATCAGAGCAACTTTAACAACACAATAGACGGCAATCTGTTAGGATTAAGTACTGCGGCACTCGCTCTCAGTCTTGGCGCTACTGCCCATCCAGCCTTTCAATAATTTTTTATCCGTCCGCCTAAGACTGACGCCTCATTGGCGACAGGCCGATGTTATTTTTGGAGTCTTATGTCTTTTTCTCATCTCGGCTTGTCCAATGAAATTATCCGTGCCGTTACCGAACGAGGGTACACGGAACCCACGCCAATCCAGATGCAAGCGATTCCGGCTGTATTATCGGGTAGCGATTTGTTAGCTGGCGCACAAACTGGCACTGGCAAGACCGCTAGTTTTACACTACCGCTTTTGCATCGGTTATCGTCTAACAAGGGCAAAGGTACATCTAATGGATACCCACCAATTCGGGCGCTGATTCTCACCCCGACTCGCGAACTCGCTGCACAAGTGGAAGAAAGCGTGCGCGAGTATGGCAAGTACTTAAATCTAAACTCAATGGTGATGTTTGGCGGAGTCGGTATTAATCTGCAAAAACAGCGTTTGAGGGGTCGAGTAGATATTTTGGTCGCTACTCCAGGGCGACTACTAGACCATGTACAGCAGGGGACGCTGAACCTGTCGCATATTGAGGTTTTAGTGCTGGATGAAGCAGATCGGATGTTGGACATGGGCTTTATTCATGATATCCGCCGCATCCTTTCACTTCTGCCCAAACAGCGACAGAATTTGCTATTTTTCGCTACTTTCTCAGACAAAATTAAGGCACTAGCCGCCGGACTGCTCAATAACCCGAAGATGATTGAGGTAGCACGCCGCAACGTTACCGCCGAAACGATCGCCCAGAAAGTTTACCAGGTAGACCGTGACAAGAAACGTCAATTACTTGCTCACTTGATTCGGCGAGATAATTGGTATCAAGTGCTAGTGTTCACTCGCACTAAGTATGGTGCTGACCGTTTGGTTAAGCAGTTGGGCGAAGACCGGATTCAAGCACTGGCAATTCACGGTAATAAGAGCCAGCCGGTGCGTACTAATGCTCTGGCAAAGTTCAAAAATGGCACATTACAAGTGCTGGTGGCGACAGACATTGCTGCTAGGGGTCTTGATATCAGCGAACTGCCCCATGTAGTCAACTTCGATTTGCCCAATGTACCAGAAGATTATGTTCATCGCATTGGTCGCACCGGTCGCGCTGGCGCATCAGGTGAAGCCGTGTCGCTGGTGTGCGTTGATGAACAGCATCTATTGACAGATATTGAAAAACTGATCGAGCAGCGCTTACCAAAGGAAGTGGTTGATGGCTTTGGCCCCAACCCCGACATCAAGGCTGAACCAATCCCAAATGGACGGCAACACAGAGCCAAGACTGGAGGTGATAAGCGTCCGGCTCGGACTGCTAAACCGCAACCACAGACATCGGCTAAACGTAAGGCAGCGCCACCTGCCACGAATGGCGATAATCGTTCTTCCGCATCGCGCCGTTCTGCGAAACGCGATCGCTGATCTTCGTTCTTAGAGGATGTTTGAAAAGTCCTCTTGTCGGTATCAAAAGTTTTAGATCCCCCTAAATCCCCCTTTTGAAGGGGGACTTTGACTCCGGTTCCCCCCTTTTTAAGCTATGCATTATAAACATTTTTCTTAACAAAAGCTTTGACAGTTGTTCTTCCCTCTCTAGCGCATCTTGATAGCGTTGTTTAATGACGTGAGTGCAAAACTACAGTAAGTCTGTGATCGAAAATAACCGTTGTCGGTCTATTTGCTGAAGCTTGATTTTTTCAGCGTAGAAAGCCTGATAATACGATTGATAGCGCTCTGGTTCAGTTTCGGGATCGGTTTGTTGCCATAGTTCCAAAAAGTGGCGATAACGTTTTTCAAGCATCACCAAATCCATGCAAGCGATCGCAGCTTGAACTACTTGCGGAGTCCGCAGTATTTCTTTCTGGTTTTTTTCATCCACATGAAATAAATGGGAAATTAACTCGATCTCGCTGTCAAATTCTAAGAACTGGTCTTGCAGTCGGGAAATTAAATCTGGTAGAGACGCAAAATTTCTTGTTTCTCCATCACCAGATGAAATTTCTAAAATCTGTTGCCATAAAAATCGGTGGTGGGAAAGACTAAATTGCAAATCTCGCTCCTCTAGTTCGGCAATAATCGCTTGACGCTGTTCAGGACAATGTAAGTAGATTCGCAATAACAAGGCTTCTGCGTGTTCTAAAAGGCTGCGTTCTGTGGGGAGTGGGGAGTGGGGAGTGGGGAGTAGGGATTTGCTACTTCCCCATGCTTTCTTCGCTGACACAGGTTTAGAGTATGTAGCCGCAGCCGGAGCAATTTGAGTTAGCAGATTTTCGACTCGTAGAGGTATAAGTCTGGTATCTCCCAAACTGAGTATTTCTGCACAGTAGGAAACATAATAGTTGCGTGTATCGCTGTTAGCTATATTTTTAAGTAATTTGACTAATTGCTGAGTTACTTGCTGAAAATCAGTAGCCTGTTTTAAGTCGCGGTCTTGAATAATTTGCTGAATCTGCCAGTCTAGCCAAAGTGGCGCATTTGTTAGCAGTTCTCCATAATCTTCTGGAGTGTGGCTATGTAAATATTCATCAGCATCTTTACCATCGGGTAAATTCAGAATTTTTAGCTGAACTTCGCCTTTGTATGCTAATTCAGCAATTTCACCGATCGCCCGTTCAGCGGCATTAGTTCCGGCTTTATCAGCATCAAAGTTGAGTACTAATTGTTTCGATTCGGTGTAGCGTAATATTAACCGGACTTGTTCTAAGCTTAAAGCTGTACCAAGAGAGGCGACGGCGTTATTAATACCAGCAGCGTGGAGAGCGATCGCATCAAAATATCCCTCTACCACCACCGCTTGATCGAGTTTAGAAATTCCATCTTTGGCTTGATCGAGGGCAAATAAGGTTTTACCTTTACTAAAAAGTTCGGTTTCTGGTGAATTGAGATATTTAGGCTGTTCATCAGTTAGAGTTCTCCCACCAAAGGCAATGACGCGCCCTTGAACATCACGGATGGGAATCATCAGGCGATCGCGAAATACATCATAATAACCACCGCCTTCCTTGCGTGGCTTAATCAATCCCGCTTTTTCAAGTATTTGCGCTGGATAATGTTTGTCCTCCACTAGATAACGATGAAGGGTTTCCCAACCTGCGGGGGCGTAACCTAAACCAAATTGCTGTATAGTTTCTTCTTTGAATTGGCGGTTAGATTGTAAATATTGAAGTGCCTTTTGCCCTTGTGATTGTCTGAGGGCGTGTTGATAAAACTGTGCTGACGAAGCCAGAACTTCATACAACTGCTCACGCAAAGATAGCTGACGCTGTAATTCTTGGCGTTGTTCGGGTTCGAGGGTTTGTACAGGTACTTGGTAACGCCGTGCTAAATCCAGCACCACGTCAGCAAAAGAACGCTTTCCCAACTCCATGACAAACTTAATGGCATTTCCCCCAGCTTGACAGCCGAAGCAATAGTACATTTGCTTGGTCTGACTGACAGTGAAACTAGGAGATTTCTCATCGTGGAAAGGGCACAAACCGACAAAATCCTTTCCACGTTTGCGTAAAACTACGTATTCCGAGACGACATCTACAATATCAGCCCGTAGTTTCACTTCCTCAATTGTGTCTGGGTGCAAGCGGGGGATTTGCATGGCTTTGTCATTAGTCATTGGTCATTGGTCATTGGTCATGAACTTTGGAGAAATACCAAAGGACAAATGACTTTAGACTTCTGATAGCTATTATATTCTTGTTGCTAGACCAAAAATGATTTGTAGAATTGCTTACACTAAATTTTATCAGAGGAAATACTGAAAATGGGACGTATTTTTATATCAGCTGCTCATGGAGGCAAAGAAGCGGGAGGAATTGATCCAGGTGCGATCGCAGGTGGTACAAGTGAAGCAAAAGAAATGATTTTGCTGCGGGATTTGATTGTCACGGAACTGAGAGCGCGGAGTTTGGAAATTTTGGCGGTTCCTGATGACTTGAGCGCCGCCCAAACTATCACCTGGATCAATTCCCGTGGTCGCCGGGGTGATATCGCCCTAGAAATTGAATCTGACGCAGCTAGCAGCCCTTCTGTGCGGGGGGCTAGCGTCTTTTATATTGCTAATAATAGCGATCGCAAAAGCAATGCTGAACAGTTGCTAGTGGGGTTATTGCGCCGTGTACCCCAATTACCGAATCGCGGAGTCAAGGCAGATACAAATAGTGGCTTGGGTAGTTTAGCATTCTGTCGTCAGACAACGCTTCCAGCTTTGGTGATGCAAGTGGGGTTTCTCAGCAATCCAGAGGATCGGGCTTTGCTGCAAACTCGTCGCCGCGATTTTGCTTTAGGAATTGCCGATGGATTAGTAACTTGGAGCCGTGTGATTGACCCCACTCCTGGAACTCCAGCCGAAGCAAATTATCCACCGATTAATATCAATATTAATGGGCAAAATTACTTGGAGCAAGGAGTTTTAGTTAATGGAAATGCTTACATTCCTATTGATTTAGTAGACCGTCTGCGGATTGACCTTTCAAAAGCAGCTAATGTCAATCGAATTACCTATCGCAAAGTAGTTTATGTTAAAGCGATTGAACTGCGAGATTTTAATGTTGCAGTTAGTTGGGATGCGGCAACGCGTACTGTTAGTTTGCGCTCGAATTTGATGGTTTGCTCTGGTCAATTTGAGCGGGTGATGTCAAACGGGAATACTTCAGAAGTACAGTTACAATTATTTCTGAGAAACAATAATGAAAATGCTTTAGTAAAGTTTCCTGACATCCCAAAACTTTATCGGGAAGAAGCAGGAATAGAGGGAGTTAACTATGATATTGCCTTTTGCCAAATGTGTGTAGAAACTGGATTTTTACGGTTTGGTAGCGATATTAGACCTGAGCAAAATAACTTTGCAGGCTTAGGTGCAATTGGTGGTGGTTCGGAGGCTGCATCTTTTGCAAGTGCCAGAATTGGAGTCAGGGCGCACATCCAACATTTGAAAGCTTACGCCAGTTTAGAACCTTTGGTACAGGAAGTAGTAGATCCCAGGTTTCGCTTTGTCACACGTGGGATTGCGCCATTAATTGATCAGCTATCAGGGCGCTGGTCAGCAGATTTGGATTATGGTACAAAGATTTCAGCAATGCTCAAACGATTGTATGAGTCAGCAGGACTTCTGTGAGTGAGTTTCTGCATGATGCGATCACAAACTTGGTCTGCTTCAGCATCAAGATGCCGTAAAGTTGTTGTAAACTTGATCGCAATTAAGAAGACAGACCGTGATCGTCCCGTCAAGCAGTAGAGCTTTCGTAGCAAGTCATAACAGTAATTTAGAGTTTACCAGCCTTGCAAAACTATCAAGTGGAAACTTGCTTGCAGAAGTGGATCTTCACCGGGCTGTAGCAAGTTTAAAGCTAAGACAAGACAAAAAAGCATCAATGGGTCAATTTTTGACTCCCGCCTCAGTAGCCCAATTGATGGTTGGGATGTTTAATAAGCTGGATTTGCCTGAAATATCCTTGCTTGATGCTGGAGCAGGAATCGGTTCATTACTAGCCGCTTTTGTGGAAAAAGTATGCCAGCATCGACAACAAACCTCAAGTTTGCGCGTTGTAGCTTATGAAATTGACCCTTTTCTAATTAGATATTTGCATCAGACTCTAGAGCTATGTGAAAGGGAATGTCAACGTGTAGGTATTTCCTTCAATTACGAAATTCGTGAGACTGATTTTATCGAAGATGCAGTCAGGCTGCTTCAGATGGGTTTATTGAATAGTGCAAACGCAACAGAATTTACCCATGCTATTCTCAACCCGCCTTATTTGAAAATCAATGCTCATTCCAAGGTGCGCGAATTGCTGCGTTCGATCGGTTTGGAAATTACTTCTAATGGAAAGCTTATCTATGTTGGCGATACAGATGAAAAGTTTGCTCACTTCGATGAAGCAGCATTGGCAGATTTAGGCGTTAACATTGATTCCCACGGCAAAATGCCAGATGTGATTATTCACTTCACAACAAATAACTGGTTGGTGCTGATTGAAGCTGTAACCTCACATGGGCCAATTAATCCTAAACGGAAGAAGGAACTTGAAGTTCTATTTAGGGCTTGCTGAAAAAGTGATGAAAAGCCAGAGAAGGATTAATTAGTTACTGA
>NZ_JBDNJQ010000290.1:0-4195 GCF_051172895.1 Nostoc sp. CALU 1950
GCATCGCCCTGCACCTTTGATGCATCGCCCTGCACCTTTGATGCATCGCCCTGCACCTTTGATGCATCGCCCTGCATCTTTGATGCATCGCCCTGCACCTTTGATGTATCGCCCTGTACCTTTGATGCATCGCCCTGCACCTTTAATGCATCGACTTGCAAAAATTAACCTTCCCGTTATTAGGAAATAGGAAAAATAGGTTGATCTTATGAAGATTACTTTAACTCCTCAAGCAACTCTATCCAAATCTCTACCCCCAGTTGATGCCAAGACTAGAGTCAGTCAATTGATGCGACAGTTGCAAGACGAAATCTCTCAGGGTTTGCAACAGCTAGATGGCGGAGGCACGTTTCAAGAAGATGCATGGGAACGACCTGAAGGGGGCGGCGGCAGATCCCGCGTCATCCGCGACGGTGCAGTATTCGAGCAAGGTGGAGTTAATTTCTCTGAAGTCTGGGGTTCTCACCTACCGCCTTCAATCTTGGCACAACGTCCAGAGGCAGAGGGACATCAGTTTTATGCCACCGGAACTTCAATGGTATTGCATCCGCGCAATCCTTACGTGCCAACTGTTCATCTCAACTACCGCTACTTTGAAGCTGGCCCGGTTTGGTGGTTTGGCGGCGGCATCGATCTAACGCCTTACTATCCGTTTGCTGAAGATGCAGCCCATTTTCATCACACATTAAAGCAGGCTTGTGACGCGCACGATCCCGAATATTATCCAGTCTTTAAACCTTGGTGCGACGAGTATTTTTATCTCAAACATCGTCAAGAAATGCGGGGCATTGGCGGGATCTTTTTTGACTATCAAGACGGTCAAGGTCAGCTTTATCGAGGCCCCGATCCCAAAGGAGCAGCAGCAATCACCAGCGATCGCGTTGGCATACCAGCATCCCGCAATTGGGAAGAATTATTTGCATTCGTGCAGGATTGTGGTAAAGCTTTTTTACCTGCTTACACGCCAATTGTCAAGCGGCGGCAGTCAATGGAGTATAGCGATCGCGAACGTAATTTTCAATTATATCGGCGCGGACGTTATGTTGAATTCAATTTAGTTTACGATCGCGGCACAATTTTCGGACTGCAAACTAACGGGCGCACGGAATCAATTTTGATGTCTTTACCTCCATTAGTGCGTTGGGAGTACGGCTATCAACCCGAACCAAACACCCCAGAAGCCGAGTTATACCAAGTATTTTTAAAGCCTCAAGATTGGGCAAGCCTGACATCGCTTCTGGTTTAACTTTTGCCGTCAAACCGTTGCTTGCCTGCTTTGCGTTACTAAAGTCTTCACTGAAATTTGAAGGATTGACATGAATTTACAATTACTCTCGAAACCTTCAAAGCAATGGACGCTGGCTGTAGTTGTCGGTGGTACTGCCCTTACAGGAATTATCGCTTTCTACGGTATTTCTCAATCAAATTCTCAATCGAAACCAACCAGCAAACCCGTTGAAGTTGTGCAAACCAGACCAAAGATTGAGGAAATTACCGCTTTAGGACGGATAGAACCAGCAACGGAAGTTATCAAAGTATCCGTACCTGCTACATTAAGCAACGATCGCGTCGCCCAACTCCTCGTACAGCGTGGCAGTAGCGTTAAAGCAGGTCAAGCGATCGCCATTATGGATTCGCGCGATCGTTTGCAAAATGCTCTACTGGAAGCACAAGCACAAGTCAAAGTATCCCAAGCACAGTTAGCCAAGGTGCAAGCTGGCGCAAAATCTGGAGAGATTGCCGCCCAAAAAGCTGAAATCGCTCGCCTTGAACAAGAGTTAAAGGGCGAAATAGCTACTAGAGATGCCACTATCTCTCGCTGGCAAGCCGAAGTCAAAACTGCCAATAGTGAGTACAATCGCTATTCCTCGCTTTACCAAAACGGAGCGATTTCTGCTGTGGAAGTAGATCGAAAACAACTTGCTCTGGAAACAACGCAAGCACAGCTTACCGAAGCGAGAGCTAACCAAAATAAGAGTGTAGATACTCTACGACAGCAGATCAAGCAAGCTAAGGCAACCTTAGATGAGATTGCTGAGGTACGTCCGGTAGACGTGCAAGCAGCTGATGCTGAAGTCAATAAAGCGATCGCCGCAGTCAAAAAGGCTGAAGCTGATCTCGCTGAAGTTTATATTCGCGCCCCCATAGCAGGTCGCATTCTCGATATTAAGGCCAAACCCGGAGAAGTCGTTGGTGAGAAAGGCATTGCCGAACTCGGACAAACCAGTTCGATGCAAGCGATCGCAGAGATATATCAAACTGATATTGGCAAAGTTCGTGAAGGTCAACAGGTAACGATTTCGAGTGAGTCGTTCTCCCCAGAGTTACGCGGAACTGTTCGACTCATTGGACTACAGGTGATTCAACAAGAAGTAACTAGCGGCGAACCTGGAGAAAATCTCGATCGCAAAGTCATTGAAGTGAGAATTGCCCTCGATCCCCAAGATAGCAAACGAGTTGCGAACTTAACTAACTTGCAAGTACAGGTTGCCATTCAGCCAAATAACAATTAAGAGGGGACTGGGAATAGGGAATAGGGAATAGGGAAAATTAAGATTTGTTTCTTGAATTTTGAATCGCGTGGCAGGTTCAAGCCCCCACTCTCTACTCTTTAATTTTGAATTTTGAATTTATAATTTTTAATTGGAGCGAAGCGACTTGACTATCAAAACATTTATATTCGGTAAATTATTCCGCAAAACCCCACTTGCTTGGCGGCAAATGAGCCGTCAAAAGACTCGATTGTTCGTTGCTATAGCAGGAATTGCTTTTGCTGATTTTCTGATGTTTTTTCAACTGGGAGTTAGAGATGCACTCTTTGATTCGCAAGTTACCCCCTATACCACGCTTAAAGGAGATTTATTTTTAGTCAATAAACTGTCTGATAACTTGCAATCTATCAAAAGTTTTTCCAGAAATAAGCTCTATAAAATAGCAGGTGTTAACGGTGTAGAATCCCTAGCGACGCTATATGTGAGTCAAGCATCGTGGCGAAATCCTGAAAATCGAGCTAGCCGTCAAATTTTTGTCTACGGAATTGATCCGAATCAGCCAGCATTTGACTTACCAGAACTCGATCAACAATTGAATAAACTGAAGTTATTGAATCGAGCGTTGTTTGACAGAGCCGGATTGGTTCCTCAGCTTGGGGACGTTCCTAGTTTACTGAAAAAACAGAATCCGCTTTCTGTTCAAGCTAACGATTATAAAATTCAAATAGTTGGATTATTTAAGCTCGGTTCTTCTTTTTCTGCTGACGGCAATCTGATCGTCAGCGATTCTACCTTTTTACGGCTCTTTCCCCAACGCCGATCAAACGAAATCGATCTGGGTATTGTTGACGTAGAACCAAATGCCTCGATCGAGCAGATCCAGGCTGATTTACGAGCCAAGCTACCGGATGATTTACTGGTACTAAATCTTGCTGAATTCACTGCCCGTGAAAGTGCATATTGGTCTACAGGTTCCTCTATTGGCCCGACTTTTAACCTCGGTGTTGCAATTGGTTTTTTAGTCGGAGCAGTTATCGTTTATCAAATTCTCTATACCGATGTCTCCGATCATTTGCCCGAATACGCAACGTTAAAAGCAATGGGTTACAGCGATAGATATCTGATTGGAGTTATTGTTCAAGAAGCTTTTACTTTAGCGGTTTTGGGCTTTTTTCCAGGTTTTTTGCTATCGAGTGGATTTTACATCTTTTTTCAATCTGTGACGTTTTTACCAACTACGATGAAACTAGCTCGTGCGGTAACTGTGCTAGTTTTGACTTTCGTCATGTGTCTTGGAGCCGGAGCGATCGCTATGCAAAAGTTACGAGCAGCCGATCCGGCTGATATCTTCTAAGTTTTGAGCGATCGAGTGATGAATTTTGAGTTGAAGTGTAGAAAAATATCGCATTTTAAAACTCATAGTTTTCTAGCCCTACCAGTTTTCTAGAACCAAGCCCAAGGGAACTCCAAGAAATAAATTATCCAATATTGTGGGGTGGACATCTTGCCACTGGTGTCAACTTAACGCGAAACCGCACGTCCGCCAGGGATTTACAATCCTTGGAGGGTGAACAACACCCAATCAGTACACTATTTTTGGCTGAAGTTGACACTAATGGCATCTTATCTTGCCCGCCCAATAAACAAAGGCGGGCGAGACGCCATTGGTGTCAAGTTAAGAAAATTAGAGTCTTGTCAAGTGG
>NZ_JBDNJQ010000291.1:0-4171 GCF_051172895.1 Nostoc sp. CALU 1950
ACTACGAGATAAAACGTAAAGCTTTGAAGAACGTATAAGTTAACAGTTTTCCCCATCCTTAGACCGTGGCGGAACATCATCAGCATAAGTGTATAATTATCACGGTGAGAATAACACGCTTTGCAATAAGCGGCGGCATCGGGGAGCAATCACGCTTTGCTTAGTCTAAGGTATTCTCGCTTACCTGTAATTCTTGTTGAGTAGACGAGTTGGGAGTGGTGGGCTCATTTATTTCTGGTGATAGTGTCCGGTGTATGCGCTCAATTTAGGAGAGTCTACACCGCCTAAGAACCCCATTTTTTCGTCAACACAAACGCCACAGCCAATTTATTACGAATATTTATCAATTGTTAAATACGTCCGGGTTGAACCAATGTCTAATTTGGGGTAATGGCCAATTAAAATGTTGATTAATAGGGTTTTGAGGAACAATACTGTAGCCAAAAACCTATGATTATCTTTTAGCTCAGTTTCGTGAAGATAATCCTGGCTCTGGCATTGTTGATCTTCAGGCTTATTGTCGGGGTTTTCGATATGTTCGGGAAATGTTAAAAATGCTTCCCCAACAGCCTGAGCCTATTTTATTATCCCAGATTTTTGCCAAGCTTACCTCTCTTGGTCGTATTCATAATGCTTCTACAGCCGTTGATCCCTCGTAATTTGGCTACAGTATTGACATAGCAAACGAATTATATGTAAAGCAGGGGGCAATAGTTTAAAACTCCCATATTTAACTTTTTTACAAGCACTGCTCTGGACTCCTTGCAAAGCGGGCAGTTTTTTATTGCACTGGTGGCTGAGGGTCTTGCACCCACTGCCAACAATCGAGTTACACATGTAGTGCGCTGTTTACTCGCTGTAACCAGAATGTTACACGGAGAGTCCGTAAAAGCGGTTACTCCAGATGTAGTAAATAAGCCTTCATAACCAGTAAAACTCCTAGTACAGTGATTTAAGCAATGGCAAAGATTCAGTAGACTTCCTCAATTCAGATTTTTGTAATTGCGAATGGGTGAAAAAGCGAATTATGAACTGTACTTGACCAATCCCCCAAATCCTCGCCGTGCAGAGATACCCGGTAGTAGCCGCAAGAAATGCGATGCCTACGGCAACCCGTTCGCGTAGCGTCTCCGACAGGAGAAGCAGGAACGCATTGCACAGGATAACCAGCGTCATGGCACTTGGCCAGCAGGGTTTGAATAACTTGCGGGTATGTGGAGTCAATGGGAATAGTCTGTTTTGGGGAGATTTTGGAGTTGGTTGTAACGTTAGAATGTTCACGGCTCGATCTTAGAGTTATGCTTTCGGTATCGGTTAAGCCGATACCTTTTTCGGGGTTCAGCAGGATACCCGGCTGAACCCCAGTTAGGCGCAGCTTGAACTTACGTAGTACTTGAATTAACAAAAGCTATGTAGCACATTTGCCAACAGTGTGGCTAGCTATATCTACTCCAATGGGCGAGGTGCTGCAATGCCATATCCCTGTGCGTAATCAATTCCAAGTGCCGTAATTCGCTCTAAAATCGCGTCATTCTCTACAAACTCAGCAATAGTCTGAATACCCATCACACTACTAATGTGCGTGATTGCTGCCACGATCGCATTATCTACAGGATTCTCGACAATGTTACGAATAAAGCTCCCGTCAATTTTGAGGTAATCCACAGGCAGAGACTTGAGATAGGCAAAGGACGACATACCCACCCCAAAATCGTCCAACGCGAAGCGACAGCCCATCCGTTGAAGTGACTGAATGAACTGTCTGGCTTTACTTAGGTTGGCGATCGCCACGGTTTCGGTAATCTCAAAGCAAATGCAGTGGGGTGAGATGGAGTATAGGGTAAACTGCTGATATAGAAAGTCGAAGAACCGATCGTCGTTGATGCTAGAACCAGAAAGGTTAATCGCATAAATGCTTTGTTTATCGCCAACAACCCTTGTCCAATTCCTGAACAAAGTCCGAATCACCCATTGATCGATCAGGTGCATCAAGTCGTAGCGTTCTGCTGCTGGAATAAACGTCATCGGCAGCACTAAATTTCTCTCCTCATCCTGGAGCCGCAGCAGCACTTCATAATAGTCCCCATCGTCAACGTTTTGAGCAGTCGAGGTGATAGCGGCAATAGGTTGAACATAGAGACAAAACCAATCATTTTCCAAGGCTTGAGAAATGCGGCTGGCCCACTGCATCTCCCCGCGCTGTTGCAATCGCTCCTGGTCGTCAGTCTGAGCAAAGTACACGCGATTGCGCCCCCGGTTCTTCGCAGTATAGCAAGCTGCATCAGCCGTGCTGATAATCTCTGCAAGGCTCTCGCTATTCATGTCAATACCCACCAAGCCGATACTTACTCCAATTGAGAATACCTGCTCTTGCCAAACAAACCGGAACTCTTGAACACATTCAAGCAGATCATTGGCAACTCGTAAAGCTTGCTCCGGCAGACACTGACTGAGCAATACGCCAAATTCATCGCCCCCTAAGCGTGCCAGTGTGTCAGTTTTCCTAATCTTCTCTTGCAATAGGATAGTAATTTGACGCAGTAATTCGTCTCCAGCTAGATGACCACAGGTATCATTTACAATTTTGAAGTGATCGAGATCCAAATAGCACAACGCATGAATCTGGTAGTCTAATTTGGCAAGGTGCAATGCTTGTTGAATCTGCTGCTCAAACTCGTAGCGATTCACCAATCCTGTTAAGGCATCATGACTTGCCTGCCAGGATAGCTGACGCGAAAGCAAGCGGTTCTGAGTCACGTCACGAAACACCATAACCGCGCCAATCACTTGTCCCTCACGATTGCGAATGGGCGCGGCTGAATCTTGAATCGCAATTTCTTGATTATTCTGATTAATTAAGACGGTATGGTTTGCTAAACTCACAGTTCGATTTTCCTTTAACGCTTGCTCAATTGGGTTCTTAACTGTCTCCCGTGTCGCTTCATGCACAATTCCAAAGACTTCTTCTAACAGCAACCCTTCTGCGGATGTTTCACTACATCCAAGCAGAAATTTTGCAACCGGATTGAGGTATTTAATCCTGCCAAACGCATCTGTGGTAAGAACTGCATCTCCGATTGATTGCAACGTCACCTGGGCTAATTCTTTTTCTTGAAAAAGTGTTTCTTCAATTTGCTTGAAGTCTGTGATATTGTACCCCACCGATTGAAATTCCAGAAAGCATCCTTGCTCGTCAAATATCATTCGGTTATGCCACTTAGTCCAACGCACCTCACCTGCCACAACCACGCGATTCTCAATAATCACAACGGGATTATCAGCACTAATTAAAGCTACAAATTCAGCAACTCGCTCCCGATCTGCCTCCAAGATAATGGGTTGATCGTGGCTGCCGATTAGCTCCTCTGGCGATCGCCCATAATAAAGCGCAAAAGCTTGGTTGAAAAAAGTGAGTGTGCTGTCTGGTAAATATCGGGCAATCATTTCAGTCTGATCTTCTACAATGGCACGGTAGCGAATCTCGCTTTGTTTGATCGCAATTTCTGCCTGTTTGAGTAAGCGGATCTCGTTGTGGACATCGCTGATTTCCCGCTCTAGTTCTCGGTTGGCTACCAACAGTCGTCCATAACTGGGGAAAGTAAGTGCCTTTGGTATTAACTCTCTCAACGCAATATTTGTGTATAGCGATCCGAAAGCCGTGATGGTCTTGATGCAACTACTTAGCCAATGTTTATAAGCCAAGATGTGTACCTGTATTTTTGCAGTAGCTAAAAAACCTATGAACGGTTACGACTAAGAGGTTGTTGAAAAAATTGTTAGCTGTAATTTTAGGCACTTCTTGATCCCACCTAACCTCCCTAAAAAAAGGGGAACCAGAATTAAAATCCCCCAATTTATCAGGGGATTTAGGGGGATCTAAAACGTTTTGCTATCAACAACAGGACTTTTTAAACAACCTCTAAATTAATATTCTGGATAAGTCTCCAGCAGATGCTGACATATTTCTAAAGCTTGCAGATAAAGCGGCTCGGCTTGGTCATGCCGTCCTTGAGAATCATAAAGTGACGCTAGGTTGTTCAGGCTGGTGACGACAGAAGGATGTTCTTCTCCCAGCAGCAGTTTTCTCTGTTCTAAAGCTTCCACTAACAACTCTTTGGCTTGATCATAGCGTCCTTGATAATAGTAGAGTTCTGCTAGGATTTTCAGGGTA
>NZ_JBDNJQ010000292.1:0-4078 GCF_051172895.1 Nostoc sp. CALU 1950
TGGGATATCACAATTTTCCCCGTTTAATTGGTATCTTATTTTCTTGCAAATCCCTAAGTATGCAATTATGGGTAATTGGGAATACTGGGCAGGTGTCGATTTAAAACGTTTGACAAAAATCTATGCCACTTATAATTGCAGCTTATTAGTTAATCAAAGTATTTTACATAAATATGGCGAATATTCTATATTAATCACGGGATTGGATGATTTAGTCAGTAAACCCGATTTAATCAAATCACTTCAAGGTCTTCGTCCTCAACAAAACCATTTATTACTCGCCCACTCACCAGCATATCGAGACTCATTTTCAAGTGATGAGTTAGCAAAGATAACACAATACAAACCACAATATATGTTATCAGGCCATACTCATGGTGGACAATTATCATTCTTTGGCTTTGCTCCTTTACGCCCGCCTGGTAGCGGACGTTATGTCAGTGGTTGGTATCGAGATGGTGCGATTGCCCTGTACGTATCGCGTGGACTAGGAGTTTCCGTTTTACCAGTGAGAATGGGTGTAATTCCAGAGATTAGCTATTTTGAGTGGTTTCTGAACCGCTCAGTTATTACATCTGCTGACATTCACTCATTCAAGGGACTACAACCGCCCTAAGAGTGATCATTACCTTAACAGTGCATATAAATAACTAAATCTTTATTAGAAGTAGCATCTGGTCTGTATCTGGTCAATTCCAGTAGTGAAATTATTCTTACATTCCTATCAATTTGCGAAAATGCCCTGACTTGGTGTTAGTAAATTATCTGGATCGTAACGTCGCTTTGCACTTACCAGATTTCCCCAAACTGGACGGAAATGCTGCTGCCAATCATGAGGGGAGAAAGACAGAGCGTTTACAGGATATTGATAACCACCCAAATCACGATTTTGCTCAAAAAGTCTACGATTATCATTGAGCATTTTTGTAATTACAGAATCATCCGGTGGCACTGCTGTTCGCAATAGAGCAAATAGAAACACAACCTTCTGGCTCGGAACCCGGAAATTGGGTAGCCCAAAGCGTTTAGTTTTAACTGGATACAGCAGAATTGGCCCAAGACCTGTGTCGGCTAGCGTTAAATTGGCAGCGACCTCACCAACAAAACTGTTAACTGCACTACCTGGTACAAACAGGTTCAACCAAGGATGAGGATTTGACCAAACACCAATCGATTTGAGAAAGGCAACTGTCGGAGCTAAACGGTTGAGAAAATCAAAGTAAGTTTTATCCTCTATTTGTTCTGTACCGGGAGTATAGTTTAATCCCCGAAGCAATCGGTTGTTATTAGGTACAGAAGGAGGACTGTAAAAGCTAGCCGCTTCTAGCAGATAACGCCATCCACCAGCATTATTAGAAACTAACTGACCTTCTACATAGTTAAAGCGCTCATCATTTATGATTTGGCGTTGGTCACGAGTAAAGGTAGCTAAATCGTCATAATACAACTGAAACACACGGGTATTGGTAGTGGCAGGAATTAGCTTAACAGTTGCCTGTACGATAATTCCAAATTGGCCTAGCCCTGCTAGTACTGCAAGCCATAAATTGCGATTGTACGAGGGTGAACAAGTTTCGAGATGACCAGTACCAGTAACTACCTTCAGTTCTAAAACATTATCAACTTGCACACCATAACGGTGAGTTGCACCACCAATACCCCCCACGGATAAAGTGCCGCCTACAGAAAGCTCGATATAATCGGTAAGAACAGGCGGTGTTAATCCCATAGCAAGTGTTTGTTGCAGCAGTTGACTCCACAAGACCCCCGCATCAACAATTGCTCGGTCTGTACCAATGAAATGAATCTTGTTGAGGGTACTTAAATCAATGACGATGCCTGCTTCTACTTGCGACTGACCGTAGGTAGAGTGACCCTGACCGCGCGGGGCAACTTTGAGCTTTCTCGTCCGAGCGAATTGAATAATTTGAACAATATCCTCAATTGAGCCTGGTTTAAGTACTGCTATCGGTTGACGATGGACGATGTTACCAAAATCAATACTGGCATCAGTAAGTGTCGCATTATCAGTGTAAAGTACTCCATCTAAGGAAGGTAAACTTTCAAAAACAGATATGGCACTGGCAGATGTTACCCAGGAACGAGTAGTTAAATCAAACCCGATCACAATTGCACTGGTAATCAAACCTTGTAAAACTGAGCGACGTGAAGTGTTTTGTCCCATAATTTTTACTTGGTACTATAATCGTTATCTAATTAAGTAAATATACTGCTAGTTTTAGCATTTACTTAACTAAAGTTAAATTTCCATTCAGTGAAAAATTTGATTTGATGGTACAGCCATTAAATAAAAAATATACAATCATTTCATCAGAAATACGGTTAAATACTGTTAAGACTATTACTGAGTCAAAATCGCCCTCATAAAATACAAGAAGAAAAGCAACAGGGAAGCGATCGCTCTTTGAGGAAAAACTTTTTGGTTTACTATTTTTTAGCGAACGCTTGTAAATAGCGACACCAAATAGCCCGTCGTAGACATCGCTTTAGCTCTACAATCAGTTCATTGCTATCAAATCTTGTAGCATCCGGTGAAATAAACCTTGCCTATGCTTACCCAGAACCTGAAGGATTTAAAGATTACCCCATTGGGCCACAAGAAGCGAGTTATAGCTCAGACATGAGAGAATTTATCCTGCCCTACGAAGTAGTGCGCCAGGCTAACGACCCAGATGCAATGGTACTTACGTTTTTACAATCTACATACGAAGCGGCAGCCAATTTAGCACAATGGGATCGTGCTGCATTAGACTACGCTCCAGTACTGAAAAGCTAATTTTAGACAATCTTTATCAGTAAATCTGTTCAAAATTCAATACGGCTTCTAAAAACACCTGCCGCGATCGCATTAAAGGTTGATGTGTGTAGTCAGCCCAAACAAGAGTAGCCTTGAAGCTAAAACCAGCACTCCAGTTAAAATTTGTCGCAGATTTCAAGTAGGCGCAGATCCACCAAGCGCATTTCTGTAAGCATCAGCAGTTTCTGTGCCAAAACCACCAGCTTGAGCATGACGAAGTAGCGATTGTACTATCGGCATCGCAATACTCATGCCAAATAAGGCATTGAAACCTGCAATAACGACTGGTGCAGATAATACAACTGTAAATTCTGGAAATAACGCCAATACAGCCACTAGGATCAGAAAAACAATCGGTGTCGCAATACCTGCTGCCTTTGCCGCTTCTACAATTAAATTTTTATATTCTTCAACAGTAATGTCGCCCCGATAAAGATCCAAGGAGTATGAAATCGCTGTGACTATAACTTGGGTAAGAATAGCGGTTCCTGTAGCAGTGATCCCCAACTTAGCAATTGTTCCTGAATTGCTGACAACAGAATCTACTGCATTATAAACCCGAATATAAAACTGCTCCCCAACAGTCATAACTTCGGCTCCGCGACGGAGATTATCAGCGCCCACTTCCCATACAATGTTATTAGCACCGTTTGAGCCTCCTTGAGAGCGTGGAATGATATGGCTCCCATGTTTATCGCTCAAGAATTCACGAATAGTCCGTTCGTTAGCTCCTAGCTTTGATGTTCCAGGAATTTTCTCAAACAGCTTCATGACATCTGCATCAGAGCGAGGTAAATCCCCAGTTCTCAGACCAGCACGATACCTCAATCTATATGCAATCTTGGGCATCTCTAGGGCTAGTTCCGTAGCTGTCTTAGGCAAGTTTTGTAATGCCTCTGCTATAGCTACACTCGAAGTTGTCACACCAATTGCAGTGCCTTCTAATGCTTTACCTACATTTTGTACAGCTTGAAAACCCTGCTGTGCTGTTGCAGGTAAATCAGTAAATGCATTAATACTTGAGGTAGTAATCTCTATAGTAGTATTTTTGATTCCATCAACAACCTCTTGTATCCCGTTTGCTGTATTAGTTGCTGCTTCTTGCACTTTATCTTTGAGCGTATCCGTCAAATTTCGTGCTTGGTTAATAAAATCCATATTCGAGTAATTTCTAATTTTAAGATGTTGTATTTAGTCCAGCTTCTGGGAGCATCCACTTTTGGAAGAAACACCTAATCAGACAGCAAGTAAACCATTAAG
>NZ_JBDNJQ010000293.1:0-4061 GCF_051172895.1 Nostoc sp. CALU 1950
GGGGGATCAACAAGTGCCTAAAATTACAGCCAACCACTTTTAAAACATCCTCTAAGAGACAAAGTTGGGTTGAAGAACGAAACCCAATCTTCAAAGCCCACGAACTTATAGATGCAATAGTTCAGGCAAAGCGTAGTAGAGTAAAGTAAGAAATCTCAAGGTGCGTGTAGGCATGGAAACCTACTGATTATAAATTGAACACCACATACAGTGGTAACGTCGATCGCTCCGAAAGCAAGAGTGTCGCCATGAATAACTCAACTCCAATGGATGACGATAAAAATCTTCCCAAGAAGAAGGGCAGGACACTTCCTCCAAAGCTGATCATTTGGCTGGGAAAGTTTGTCTGGACGACTATGTGGCAAATAATGATGTCCCAGCTTGCTCCTAGCAATAAGTCGGGAGCATATATTCGTCCTAACAGCCAGTTTCGGAAGTTCATTGGTACAGAGTCAGGGAATCCACACCCACCAGCAGTTGGGCGCTACAAACTCTATGTTGGGCTGGGCTGTCCTTGGGCGCACCGAACTTTGGTTGTGCGATCGCTGAAAAAACTCGAAGCGGTAATATCAGTATGTATTGTCTCTCCTTCTCCCATTGAAGGCGGTTGGATATTCAACGAAGAAGAAGAAGGTTGCCGCACACTAGTTGAATTTTATCAGCGGGCAGAACCCGGCTACAGCGGACGCTTTACAGTTCCAATTTTATGGGATAACCAAACCAAAACCATTGTCAACAATGAGAGTTCAGAGATTATCGTGATGCTGAACTCTCAGTTTAACGAGTTCGCCAACAATCCCACGCTTGATCTTTACCCAGAAGCACTCAAAGAGAAAATTGACTGGTGGAATGAGAAGATTTATCACGCCGTAAATAACGGTGTATATCGTTGCGGCTTTGCCCAGACTCAAGAAGCATATAATCAAGCCTGTAATGAATTGTTCACAACTCTTGATGAGATTGACATAGCATTGCAGACTAATCGATATCTGTGCGGAGATAATCTCACACTCGCAGATGTGCGTTTATTCACGACGTTATTTCGGTTTGATAGTGCCTACTACGGTTTATTTAAATGTAATCGGCGGCGAATTCGAGACTATCAGAACTTGGGAGTTTACCTAAGTGATTTATATCAGCTTCCAGGTGTTGCTGACACCTGCGACTTAGAAACTGTGAAGCACGACTACTACGGAAACCTATTCCCACTCAATCCTGGCGGGATTATTCCCGATGGGCCTGATATGTCCTATCTTAATCAACCACACGATCGCGATCGCATCGGCAAAGTGAATGCTTCATAAGGTACATTAAAAACTAATACCTCGATGACTGCATTCTAGAGTTGGTGTAATCGTGAACCAGATTAATCGAGTTGCAATTGTCGGCGGAACTCATGGCAATGAGTTTACAGGGGCCTACCTGAGCCAAAAATTTGCCCAGTTTCCCAATTTAATTACTAGACCAAGTTTTGAGACAGTCACCTTGTTAGCAAATCCTCATGCTTTTGCAGCAGGGAGGCGATATGTAGAGAAGGATTTAAATCGCTGTTTTCTCAAGCAAGATTTACAAAATCCCACTCTGAACAGTTACGAAGAATTACAAGCGAAATCAATCCAGGACACTCTAGCATCAAACGGGGATAAACAAGCAGACTTCATCTTAGACTTGCACAGCAGTACAGCTAATATGGGTCTGACAATTATTTTGGTAAATAGTCATCCCTTAAACTTGAAATTGGCTGCTTATTTAAGCCATGTCAGCCCTTTGGTGAAGGTTTATCGCTGCTCTTTTAAATCAATTGAAGAAAACCCATTTGTAAATTCTCTATGCGAATTAGGCTTTGCAATCGAGGTTGGCCCGATTGCTCAAGGTATCTTAAAAGCGACGCTGTTTCAACAAACAGAAGAACTTGTTCATGCAGTTCTGGACTATTTGGAACAGCTTAACCAGGGTGAAATTCCATCAACTAACGAAACGTTGATTATCTACGACCACTTATCTGTTGTAGACTATCCCAAAAAACCGGATGGAACAATTTTTGGGATGATTCATCCAGAGCTGCAAGATAAGGATTATCAAGCGTTAAACCCAGGAGACCCAATTTTTATAACTTTCGATAATAAAACAATTATTTACGATGGTGCATCTACCGTTTGGCCGATTTTTATTAATGAGGCAGCTTACTACGAAAAGGGAATTGCAATGTGTTTGACTCAAAGGCAGCAAATCAATATCTAGGATATGGAAAATTTTTTGTATAATTGCTTTTTATTGGAACTAATGGTAAAAATTGAGCATCCAAATCATTAATAACTTCTATATATAGCGCGATTGCTAAAACCTACTTATATTAAGTGTAAATGTATCTTGATTATGATATATTAATCACCAGGAATTAAATACCAGGGTAAAAATTTGTCCGCAGGGCTGATAAAGTCGATATTCAAAAAATGCTAAAAGCCCATTATCTAATTCATCAAAAATATTTTTTAGAGAAGCAGAATTTGTTTATAAATATGAGACACTAATCTGGGTGATGTCTATAACTGGCTACGCCTACGGAATTCTGCTCTTAAAGTAACTCTTTATTTTGAAAATGAGGAGCGTCAAACCTTCTGGCTGGAATTTTCCCCTAAAACCAGGCTTGAGTCGAAGTACGGAACTTGAGCGATAAAGCTCAAATCAACACTATAATTTACGCTTAAAATTGTCCAAATACTTGAATTTATAATGAAAACCAAGCAACAAGGAAACAGACCAATAGCCAGTCTTTCTTTAGACTTGGATAATATTTGGTCTTATTTAAAAAATCAGGGCGCTCCGGGTTGGGAGACTTTTCCCTCTTACCTGGATATCGCAGTACCTCGTTTCTTAGATATTCTTCAGCAATGGAATTTGACAATCACAGTATTTATTGTGGGTCAGGATGCAGCGCTGGAAAAGAACTCTAAAGCAATACAAGCGATCGCTAACGCCGGCCACGAAATTGGCAATCATTCATTCTACCATGATCCTTGGCTACATCTGTATTCAGAGGATGAGATTGAACAAGAGGTGGCACTTGCCGAAGAACATATCAAGCGCGTCACTCATCAACATCCTATTGGCTTTCGGGGGCCGGGATACAGTTTTTCTCCTGCGGTATTAAAAGTCCTAGCACGCCGGGGATATGAATATGATGCTTCGACCTTCCCCACATTTTTGGGGCCAATAGCACGAGCTTATTATTTAATGACCTGTAAATTGAGCAAGGAAGAACGTAAGAAACGGGAAGCCTTGTTTGGTGGTTTCAAAGAGGGTTTGCAGCCTCTAAAACCTTACCAGTGGCACATGGGTAAGGATAAACTGACTGAGATTCCCGTTACCACTATGCCAATTTTCAAGGTGCCAATTCACTTCAGTTACATCATGTATCTAAGTACATTTTCTTCGGAAGTGGCGTTACTCTACCTGCGAATTGCCCTTTGGTTGTGTAAACTTACACGCGTTCAACCTTCTTTGCTACTCCACCCCACAGACTTTGTAAGTCAAGAGGATGTACCAGAACTATCATTTTTCCCTGGAATGAGCGTCCCTACCTACAAAAAGCTAGCAATAGTTAACAAAAGTTTAGAACTTATATCCAGTCAGTTTAATGTTTTGACTGTTGGACAACACGCCAAATTCGTAGCGGGTGCGCGTCAACTGCCTGTATTAGTGCCTCAAAAGAGGTAAAAATATCATCTATGCGATTTCTCAGTCCAATTCGTATCCTTAATTACAGGCAAAATTAACTTTGACCTATGCTTGAGAAGGAGGTAATAGGGTTGGCAAAAAGATAGATTTATTTTTATAATAGTTCACTATTCCAATGTCTTTATTAAAAACCTCTGGTGATATCCCTTCCCTAGAGGTTATTTTTTTTTAGATGCGATTAATGTCATATAGGAATCCGCTGTGATTTTTGAATGAATTTGCGTAGGCAGGCAATAGGCAATAGGCAATAGTCAATAAGGCTTCTTAGCAGGGCTATTTCATTCTAAATAAGTCTTTGAGCGTGTTAAGACTAAAACCAGCGA
>NZ_JBDNJQ010000294.1:0-3998 GCF_051172895.1 Nostoc sp. CALU 1950
GAGTTAGTGTAACTAGATATGTAAAGTTTTGTATTAGGATTCAACATTTCTGATTGAATACTATCTAATTATCCTGCTTGGTACAGTCATCACAAGACCAAGACACTTTTATTTCACCTTCATTGTCTAGATACGAATTTTCATCCCTCTTATCATTGATGGTAAGAAATACAGTCTCTTGTGGTTCCAAAAAGATTTCTTTTTGTTTGCCAATATATTCATAGGTATTTTCTTCTCTGCGAATAATTAAACTCCCTTGAGGCGCTGAAGGTAATCTATATGTTTCATCTTGTTGGATAGAATGCCCCTCAGGTGAATTGAGGCCTGCGCTAGGAGCGTATTGCCATTTACCTCTAGCATTCAGATCTATTTTCAGACGACGATTTCCACTATTTTTAACCGGAAATCCTTGTTGCGAGTTTGCTGGAACATTGAAAATCCCATCATTTTTATCGTTGCCGCTCTTAAGGATAAGAATATTGTTTTCAGTAGTGGGAGTTTTCTGGATCTCACTTGGAGATGCAGCACTCGATGTTTTAGGAGATGACTCAATTCCTTTCCAAGCCGTCACTACAGTTCCAACAGCCGTTAATAAGGCGGCAATTGCAGTAAGAATACCAGGAACTGTAGTCCAGAAATTTACCTTGTTGTTATTATCATTACTCATGGAGTAGACCCCTAATTTTTTATTTGCAATGTTAAATAACAATTAAAGTGATTATAGACTTAATTTTAGGTTGGGTTGAAGAAGGCGCCAAGGTTTTTGAAGGCGATCGCGCGGGGGTCAACGCCTTGATCATGGTAAAGGTTGAGGGTAATAAATTATCCTAAACCGAATAATTTTGCGATCGCAGGCAATAATTTATTACCCGCTTCTACCAGAGAAGCAACAGCAGGTAAGCCGGTAAATATCCCTTTCAACATGGTGATGGCTGTTTTTGCCGTCTTTTGCTTAGTGGATTCTTGAGGAGTTTTACCCGCTTCTGCCAAAGTGTTCACCTGTTCTAGTGCTTCGGCTTTGTCTTCTTCTGACAAATATGTGGATTGGATGATTGCATCTTGCAACTGCGACAATAATTCTTTGATTCCTGGTTTCTCGGCATCGGTTGCATCAGGTAACTGATTGAGGGCAATACTCACATTACCGCTAATGGTTCCTAGATTAGCAATAGAATTATTGCCAGCGATACCGCTAACATTACTGCTACCTTCAATATTGATGCCACTGATATCAGACATATTTGTATCTCCTTGAGTATAAAATTTCGGCTGCTTGAGAGCAGTATCTACCATATTTTCTAAACTAATAATGCGCTGATCTTTTTCTACCAGCAATAATTGCTGACTCTGCGATAAGGCTTTGAGTTGATTATAGTCATCAAAATATTCTGCACTGAGTTGAGATTTATCGCTACCTGCGGCAGTTTTGGCTCTGAGCAAGATTTTATCATCGCCGCGCTTCTCCATTGCGACGATTTCTAACTCGGCTTCGGGATGGTTTTCGGCAAGGTTTTTGAAGGCTATGGCAACAGCGCGAGGGTCAACGCCTTGATTATGGTAAAGGTCGAGGGTGTCAAAAATTGGCTTGATAAAATCGGCAAAGTCGCCGTCTGCAAATATCTCTTGTTTATTATCAGGTTTGCGGAGCGGATCGGGATCTTCTTTGGTGGGTAAGCGCATGAAGACATATTCACACCTCATCCCATGCAATTTAGTTGTATTTGTAATGCCCCAATCTTCAATGTATGCGCCGGTGAGTGTTGCACCTGTTAAATCTGTGCCGTCTAGTTGGGTTTGCTTTAGTTTTGCTCTTGACAAATCGGCATCTTGCAAGTTTGCTTCACTGAGATCAGCGCCGATAAAACTGGCATCTGCTAAATTTGCTTTTTGTAAGTTGATACCCCGCAGGTTTTCACGGTAAAAATTCTTATCTTGTCCCTGTCCTGTAACCAGGAGTTCACGTACTTGTGAGTATTGAAGATAAGTCGAGCCAGGACGAACGCGATCAAGCATTTTAGCTTGATGCCAACGGCTACAGATAAGAATAGTGTTTCGGAAATCTGTACTTTTGAGTGTGGCTTGGGTGAAATCAGCATTGGTTAAGTTAGCACCACGAAAACTTGTACCTCCTGTAGCTGCAAAGGCGATCGCAAAATTGCGAATTAAGGAATGTTTTTGATCTCCTTTCATTGCTCGCCAACTGATGTAGATACTAAATAACGTTCCGGCGACGGCAAAGGCGACGGCTCCAGTTCCGGCAAAGGCTCCTGCTCTGGCGACGGCGACGGCTCCGGCAACGGCTCCGGCAACGGCTCCTGCAAAGGCTCCTGCGAAGGCGAAGGTGAAGGCAACGGCTCCGGCTCCGGCTCCGGCAACAGCTCCGGCTCCGGCTCCTGCAACAGCTCCGGCTCCGGCTCCTGCGACAGATCCGGCGAAGGCGAAGGCGAAGGCTCCCGCGAAGGCGACGGCTCCTAAACCAGCTATTATTCCTTGGCGAATTGTGATGAAGAAAAAGGCAATCAATGTGATTAGAGCAACCCAGCCCCCAATTTGGTTATTACTGGATGAGCTAAATATCAGCGACACCAAGTAACCATTGACACCCCAGAGAAATCCTGACAGTCCCGACAATAAGAATGAGATAATAACTAAACCAATTACCCAACGTCGTTGCAGTCCAGCTTTGGCATGGCTGAAATTCGCACCGGTCAGGTTGGCATTGGTGAAGTTTGCCCCTCGGATGTCGGCATAGCTAAAGTTTGCACCCGCAAGGTCTTGTCCTTTGAAGTTGCGTCCTCGAAGATTTTGACCGGAGAAGTCTAAAGCCATGTTCCACTTTACGGAGGTGAGCAAATTTTACTACACGCTCACCCCTGTAAATTCATGAATGGTTAGATATATTTGTTAGTTGAGGATAAAAGGCGCAACTTCGAGGATAAAAGGTGCAACTTTGAGGATAAAAGGTGCAACTTCGAGGATAAAAGGTGCAACTTCGAGCCTCAGAAGGTCATCGTTGAGCCTCAGAAGGTCAACGTCGAGCCTCAGAAGGTCAACGTTGAGGTTAAAAGCCGCAACTTCGAGGATCAAACGTGCAACTTCGAGGCTCAGAAGGTCAACATTGAGGTTCTGAAGGTCAACGTTGAGCTTCAGAAGGTCAACATTGAGGTTCTGAGGCTCATTGTTGAAGTACAGCCAATACGGTTTGGCTGGGTAATAGTAATTGAGAGTTCACTTCCGTCCTGCCAAGACTTGTTCGACACTCAAATCCAACTGTGGAAAAGTAAAAGAGATGATGCGTTCTTGTCCTCGGAATGCAACAGCATCATAGAACCCTTCTAGTAGGGTGCATATTGTTACTATCTCTTGAATCGGGTCAACAATCCAATATTCAGGAATTTCCAGAACAGCATACTCAGAACGTTTGCTGCGATAGTCTGTAGTTTGTGTAGATTCGCTGACGACTTCTACCACTAATATGGGGGGAGTTTTGTTGAGTTCGATTACAGCCTCTCGATTAGAAAGTGCTTCCCACTGCTGTGTTGGCAATACTACTACATCTGGAATTCGTGAGGTGTCCCAGCGTCCACCTCGTGGCGCTCCCGCTTCGGGTCGCCGCAGGCATCGCACTCCCACAGAAAACTTTTGTGCTGTCCAATTCTGGCCCATTTTGGCACTTTCATCATCAAAGCTTCGTTCTAAAAACTTGGAGATGCCACCGTGCTTGCCAGTGCCAAGGCTCATGGGAATTAATTCTCCATCTACCAATTCATATTGGGTATCCGTGCCATCGTTATACTTAAGATACTCTGCAAAAGTAAATTTTTTTGTGGTTGCAGTCATAGCGATACCTACGGTGGGCTGCGCCTACGCAATTCTCATTGATGACTCAATACAGTTATTCTACTTGCATTACAGGAAATACTCATGGAACGTTAAAAATTAAGGCGTTGCTGAATCAAGGGATGATTCTTGTAGGGTGGGCGTCTCGCCCGCCCTAA
>NZ_JBDNJQ010000295.1:0-3997 GCF_051172895.1 Nostoc sp. CALU 1950
ATTGCCTATTCCCTGCCTACGCAAATCAGTTCAGAAATCAAAGCGGATTCCTATATCAGAATGAAAAGGCTGGAGAACATAGCCTGATATAAATATCTCTTTGCTCATCGGCAAAACTTCTTCTCCCATGAAGTATTCTTGTATTATCAATCATTAAAATATCCCCTTTTTGCCACGAAATTTCCGTGGTTATTTTTTCAGCAATTTCATTCAGTTCAGACACAACCTCATCAGAAATCTCTGAATCATCCTCAAAGTTAAGGATTTTTGGACTTAATTGCTTTGTGGGCAATAGACTATTAATAAACACTTGATACTTTCCACATCTGCTAGGGATAATGGCTGGACAAATGTATTCAAGCATAATCGATTGATCATCATTTACTGTCAGATGCGTTTTATTCTTCTGACACATTTCTTCTAGCTTATTCAAATCATCTGTTTGGTATTTTTTCTGCCAGTCTTGTTGAGACATCCGAACAGTAAACTTTAGCTTCTTTTTCCTGAACAACTCTTTGGTTGAACTACTAATTTCATTAAAAAATTGTCTGCCATCACATACCGTAGTTTCACCATCTTCTAATGGTGGATTAGCACAGAAAAACCACAGCATAAGTGGGATATTCTGCTGATAATACATTTCTCCATGCAATTTAATCTCAGACTTAAAATCATTGACGCTTAAAAGAGTCTCATCTCCATTAATTACCCTTCTACTGAATGCACCACCATAATAATTTATAAAATCAGTACTCAAGAGATTGGTAAATTCTTTAAAAATGTCAGTATTAACATCAAATCCTCTAAAAAGTAAGATTCCATTAGATTTAAACAAGCTAATAATTTCTTCTTTGTCTAATTCTAAAATACTGACATGTTCGAGATTAATAATCTCTTTAACGATGCTATCTGATATGGGCTGAATCTTGGTATTCATATAACTTAATAAATCTTTGTCGAAACCTAAACACACTGTTGGTGTTAACTACATTATATACTGGCATCTTAATACTCAATCATGTCGTCGTGTTTCATCCATCAGCGATCGCAGGACTAAATTTTGTAAAATTAAAAGTGTTATTAGAGTACTAAAATATCTTTTAGAGAACTACCTTACAAAGTTAACCCTAATTTTTTTAGGTAGATTCTGAGACATAAATAAGACTCCAGCCTTGGATACTGATGCCAGAAAATTGAAGAAAAGATGACAAAAAAAGTGAAAAATCCAGCATTAAAGTTAGTAACAAGATTGGTATTCAGTTGTATTAGCGTGATGTTCAATACAGGTATAGCTCATCAAATAGCTTTAGCGAAATCAACTAATGTACAAAAGTGCGATATTCTTGCCTATGTCACTGACACAGATCCACAAGGTTTAAATGTGCGGAGTGGTGCAAGTAGAAATAAGACAATTCTAGGGCAAATCCCGATCAACGAAACAGTTCAGGTTATTGGTGCTGCTGGAGATTGGGTACAGATTACTAATGCTAGCGATGGTTTTCAAGGAACTGGATGGGTATTCGTGCCAAAGTTAGGCTTAACAACGCAGGGTTACGGTACTAATGGTGTGGATTTATATAGTAGTATCAGTCAAGAAAGCCGAAAATTGAGAATAATTCCTGCTAATACGGCTGTCAAATTACTCGGTTGTCAAGGAGATTGGGCACAGGTGGAATATCAAGGTGTTAAGGGTTGGTTAACAAGGGAAGATCAATGTGGTGCAGCCCTTACTAGTTGTTCTTAGAACCCCACCCTGCAAACCTATCCATGCTTGCGACTTGGACAGATGCGGCATCTTTTCTATTTTCTCCCTAACGCTGCGCGATCGCTAATTCTGCGCTAACTGAGCGCTGGCTTTCGGTATTCAGACAACTCTCGGCGTCTCCTCTGGAAATATACTTTTTCAGCAACTTACCCACAATCGAAATACCTTGCTCAATCTCCTCTTGCGGAAGGCAGAAAGTCAGACGCATCGCCGGATAACCCTGCTTATCGGGGAAAAATGCCGAACCGCACGCCAGATAGACATTTTGTGCGAAGGCTTCTTTGCGAATTGTCCCAATCGGAAGATCATCTGGTAACTGTACCCAAAGAAATAATCCTCCCGTGGGAACTGTCCAGCGAATCTCTTCAGGAAAATAACGTTCCAAAGCTTGCAGCATCGTATTACGACTTTGCAGATTATCTGTGCGAAGTCGGCTGAGGTGACGGCGGTAATGTCCGGAAGCGAGATATTCGCTAACTATTGTTTGCGAAATACTGGATGTGTGCAAGTCATGAAGTAACTTCTGCTCAATAATTGCTTGATAATGCTTACCTGTAACTACCATATAGCCCACTCGTAAACCAGGCATTAAAGTTTTAGAAAAGGTGCTTAAGTAAGTTACCAAATTATTTTTATCTAAAGCTTTAATTGGCGCTGGCACTGCATCAAAATTTATTCCTTCATAAGCATTATCTTCTAAAATTGGACACTCATACTTTTCGGCTAATGCTAATAATTGTTGACGATGATTTTGTGTTGTCGTCAATCCGGTTGGATTGTGAAAGGTACTAATAGTATAAATTAATTTCGGACGGTGGCTATGTAGATATTGCTCTAATAAATCTAAATTCATTCCCTCGGCAGTCATGGGAATACCAATGATCTTGGCTCCTAAGTTTTCTAAGATAGAAATTGCACCATAATAGGTGGGAGCTTCCACAATCACCCAATCACCAGGTTGTACATAATAATTCATCGCTAACGACAACCCTTGCTGAGAGCCATTAGTAATAATTAAATCCTCTGGGAAAACCTCTAATCCTTGATGTACTAGCATCTGGGCAATTTGTCTGCACAGAGTTAGTTGTCCTTGAGGCATCTCATGAGGAAAGAAAATATCAGTATCTTCTTGTCTTAGCGCTCGTCTGGCAATGAGGTTGATATCTTTTGGTGGACGAGGATAACCGTAGCCAAAATTAATTATTCCTGGCTCAGTTTGTGCTTGCACCAGTGGAGTATACATTTCATAAAAAGAACACTTTCCTGGTTTTGTAATTATGACATTTTGGGCTGGGGCAAATGTAGATTCTAGGTTGGTACTGTTCAGAGAAACACTGCTGACAAAATATCCCGAACCCTGACGAGCGGAAACAATTCCATCTGCTTCTAAAACGTTATAGGCTTCAATAATAGTGAGTTTGTTAACTTGTAAACTATCTGCCAGAGAGCGGATAGAAGGCAGGCGATCGCCATTTTTGAGTGCGCCAGATTTAATCAGACGACTGATGCGATCGCGGATCTGCAAATAAATCGGTTTGTGTGACTGCCGTTCTAACAAAATCTTCATTTTGGCACACTCGTCAATGACTGAATAATCATCAATACTGGCAATATAAGCTATTTGTACGAACTTTACCTAGTACAGTTGAGAGTTTTTTTACTATACCAGTTGAAACGAAGCTGAACTGTACTAGATCAAATCTGCCAAAACTGTACCTTCTCAGTTTAAAACTCTTACGTGAAAGTAAAAGTAATAGTTCACTATTTATCAGGTGCTTTCACTATGAATAAATTTAATTTTTTGTTAAATTTACAAAAATATTGGCAACATTTTGTTATCTGGATGGCTAGTGGTTCTGACCTCCAAGTGTGGCACGAATCAGACCGTCGTGGTCACACTTCTTGTTGGCACGCCTACGATCCAATCACAGGACGTTCTGCCTGTTTTGGTTCTGAAGAAGAAATGCGAATTTGGATTGATAAGTGTTACTACAGATAGCATTTGTTAACCATCAAATATAGGAATCTGTTTTGATTTCTGAACTAATTTGCGTGGGCAGGTAACAGGAAATAGGCAATAGGCAATAGGCAATAGGAAAGAAGGCGTCTTAGTTGTATTGAGTTTTTTTAGAAATCAAATATGAGTCCTATTGTAGGCAATACGGTTCGGTTAAGGTAAAAGACGCGATGAATCGCCGTCTCTACAATAATCGGTCTTTTGTAGAGACGGCG
>NZ_JBDNJQ010000296.1:0-3982 GCF_051172895.1 Nostoc sp. CALU 1950
ACGATTTTTGTTACAAACATCATTATTTTTGTTACATTGTTACAAATTTAGTTACCACGACTACGATTTTCGTTACAAACATCATAGTTTTAGTTGATATTGCTGAGTAGTTTGTTATATTAAACACAAAATTTTGTGGATTTTACCCAACCAAAATTAGGCTTTAGTAGAGCAAGCTAGCTCTAGAACACCATAAAAAGAAGATAATTATGCCTCGGCAAAAGCGTACATATCGCGTTCTAGAGAAAGCTGAATTGAGAATCGCCGGACTCAAAGCAATTGATCCCAGCATGGATTTTGGGGATGCTCGAAACTTGCAAAATCTTACACAAATAATTCAGCAGTACCGTAGCAAAATAGATGCTTATAATACTACTCTGGCTGTGATTGACTCTTACACAAATGAGATGAAAGAGTTGGAAACAACTTTGAGCGACTTGACTGGAAAAATGCTCCTTGGAGTTGCCTTTAAGTACGGCGAGGATAGCCGTGAATATGAAATGGCGGGTGGTGTTCGCAAAAGCGATCGCATTCGCAGAAGCACAGCAACACGCTTAAGGGCAACTCCAGTGGTATCATAATGTTTCTCAGAGGATGTTTGAAAAGTCCTCTTCTCGGTATCAAAAATTTTATATCCCCCTTAATCCCCCGATAAATTGGAGGACTTTGATTCCGGTTCCCCCCTTTTTAACTTACGGTGTATACACAAGTTTTAAGAATTGCCCCACAGCCTTTTGATCCCCCCAACCCCCCTTAAAAAAGGGGGCAAAAAATTCTCAAAGTCCCCCTTTTTAAGGGAGATTTAGGGGGATCTTACTATGTTTTGCATTGTGTATAAAGATGTGTATACACCATAGCCTTTAAAAGGAGAATTAGGGGGGATCTAAAAGTGACTAAAGTCATAGCGAAACACTTTTTAAACAACCTCTCAAAATGCTTTGCCAGCAAGATTCTTTGCTCCTGCCTCTTGCCTCCTTCAATTAGAAGTCCCCACTTCCTCATTCCCGCACTTTTTTCCAAGGAAGTTTGACTGTAAATCGACTACCTTTGCCTAACTGACTTTCGGCATGGACAGTTCCACCGTGCAACTCGACAATTTTTTGCACCATCACTAATCCTAAACCGGTGCCTGGGGAACGTTGGGTAGAGGCGTTTTCAACTTGCACAAAAGGTTGAAATAATTTAAAAAGGTCATCAGACAGCATACCAATACCTGTATCTACCACGCTGAAAAAGATATATTCATTTGTGGAAGTTGGCTGAACTTCAATCCAGACTTCGCCTCCTTCTTTAGTAAACTTGATTGCGTTAGTCAACAAGTTAATAAATACTTGGCGAATGCGGCGTTCATCAACTTGGATGGGTTCAAGTTCTTCGGGTATTTGTGCCCTCAATCGAATATTTTTTTGAAACGCCAGATGTTTGACAAAAGTGAGACTGAAGTCACATATTCCCTGAATTGAAGTAGCAGCTAGTTGCAGTTCTATCTTGCTAGATTGAGTGTCGGTAAGGTCAAGGATTTGGTTAATCAATTCTAGTAGGTTCTTACCGCTGGATTCGAGCATCTTTAAGGATTGGCGCTGTTCTTCACTCACAGGGCCGTACACTTCATCTTGGAATGCCTCTGTGATTACCAGAATGGAGTTTAAAGGATTTCTCAGTTCATGGTTGATGTTTCCTAAAAAGGTGGTTTTGGCACGATTTGCCACTTCAGCAGCTTCTTTAGCCTCACGCAACGCGGATTCTGCACGTTTGCGATCGCACACTTCTAAAGTCAAGGCGACAAATTCCACAATTGAACTAACAAAGTTTTGCTCGCTCAGTTCCCATGTCCGGGGAATACCGACTTGCTCATACAATACTGTTCCCACCATTTCGCCCCCAACCCAAATTGAGGTATCAATTAGGGATACAATATTCTTTGCTTCTAGTAGTTCATCCCATAATTCTTGTACTCGTGGATCAGTGCGAGTGTCGGTGACGGTGATGGTACGAACAGATGCCAAAGCTCTAAAGTAGATTGGATAATCTGCCAAGTAGCGTTCTAGATTAGCCGAATGTTTTTGCTGGCTACGTTCATAAAGACTTATGCATTGTAGTTTGGTGCGCTGGCGCAGCCCACCGTGGGTATCGTTATTAAATAACCACACACTCACTTGCTCTATTTCTAAAGCATTGGCTACTTTTTCTGTGATAACTTTGAATGCTGCTTCCAGATTTCCTTCAAAAATCGCTTTGTGATTTGCTAGTTCTGCCAATACTTGACTATGCTGGCGCAGTTTTTGCTCACTGTTAATGCGTTCTTGAATCTCTTGCTGTAATTTTTGACTTTCCTGCTTAACTTGCAGTTCTAAATCTTCATTTTTAGTAATCAGTGCAGTAAAGGTTTTGCGTAACTGCTGTGTCATCTCGTTGAAAGATTCACCCAGCACCTCTAGTTCTTTAATGCCTTGTACTTTCATCACTGAGTCTTCGTCATTGGTAAAATCAGTTAAATCTTTTGTCGCCGTGCTGAAGTAGAGAATTGGTTGAGTTATCCAACGGGCAGTGATAATTCCCAATAAAGTAGCTAGTATCAATGCTCCGAGACAGAGAAAAATTGTGGTTTGAGTGTTGCGATCAATTTGTCCCATAAAGTCTGCTTCGGGGACAGCTACCACAACTAACCAATTGACATCTGGTTTGCCCTGTAACGGTCTAACTTCTAAAAATTGTCGTTTGCCGTCAACAGAGAAATCTAATTGCTGTAAACTTTGAATCTGGTCAAAGTTACTAAATTTAGCTGTTAAATATTTAGCGGTTGCTTGAGTCAAAGAATTCCCGCTCTGGAAAGCTGCCAACCGAATGGGTTTACCATTTTGTAAGCGGAACGGTTCTTCGCTTGTGGAAGTTGCAACTAATAGCCCCGATCGCTCGATAATAAAAATCTGCCCAGACTTGCCAACTTTAATATTTTGCAGCAAATCTTCAATTTGTGATATATGAGTTAGAGTGCTGTTGACTCCGAGTAACTGACCTTGGAAGTTATAGATGGGTTGAGATGCACTAATGAGGAGTGTGGGGTCAGTGAGGGATGTAAAAATCTGACTAAAGCTGAATTTTTTGGCATTAACTGCCGTTTGATAATCAGGACGCGATCGCGCATCATAGTTTTTAATCACCTCTGGTAGCTGGGTACGTTGACCTTGAGAGTCAATTCGGTAAGTGTAGAGGTCGTAACCAGTTGACTTTCCGGCTTTTTTGAGTAAGAATTGGCGATCGTTTAGCTTCTCCACCGTTAGGTGTTCTTGCTGTTCATTGCTGGCCGTTAAAGCCAACACATCTGGAAAAATCTTTAACTGCTCTATTAAGTATGACTCCCAGGTTGCAAGATTCTCTATCTTCAGCAACCCCATATCAATGACATTTTGATTACTGCGTAGTACCTGACGCGGAGTTGATAGATAAGTCTGTAAATTCTGCTCAACTCGATTGGCGACTTCACGACGCAGTTCGCTAGCCACCTCATTGACTGCCTTTTGCCCATTGCGGATTGATAAGTATCCAGTCAATCCCACGGCTAGAAAGATTTGCAACAGAAACAACGCTACTAGGATGCGACTTAAAGGTACACCTTTAAACAGCGAAAAAACTCTACCTTGCCCAGTATTTTTGTTCATTTGCCCACTCCCCCTTCCTGTCCTGTAGTACTGAGTACAAAACCTCGACTTCGCTGTTATGTGGGCTGATGCATAGTTTATACTCGGTCGGGTCAAGTGCCAATATACCACTTCTGGCAAAAGAACAAAACGTTAACCTGTAGCTCGTACCTGTTGACTGTTGACTGTTAACTGTTGACTGTTAAAGGCGTCGGAAAGAGAATATTGGGTTTTCCCGACGCCTTTTGATATGAGTAGTCCCTAGTGGTCTGTCCCATTAATTTTGCAAGGCTACGAGATCCCCGACTTCTTTAAGAAGTCGGGGATCTGACCACCGCTAACCA
>NZ_JBDNJQ010000297.1:0-3971 GCF_051172895.1 Nostoc sp. CALU 1950
ATTCTTTCCTGCTCTCTATTTTACGGTTCTATGCAGCCTCACATAGAATTGGTATCAGCAGTTGGTGTTAGAGGACGCGAACTTTGATTTTGTGTTTCCTTAACTGTTGGAGAAGTAACAATTGAAGGACGAACTTTTCCAGAAAAATCTGTTGAACAGCTACTCAAAAATCCTCCCGTTATGCCGATAAAAGGTAGCAGCAGATGAGTTGTTAGTTTGCGCGTCAAAAAATTATTTTTTGATGTATTCATCGTTATTTCAAGTGTTAAATATTATGTAATTTAAATGTATGTCTCAGTTTGCGAATGATTTGCCTCTGCATTACGACTTGTCCAGTTTCGCAACGCCCAAAGGCTAATTAAAGCTGCTAATCCAGCACCGAGACTGTCCATAATTAAATCTATAATGGTATCATCCAAGCTTTCAATTACTTGAGTACTGAGAATTTTACCAGCAGACCATTCTGTGACTTCCCACAAAGCACCAATAGCAATTCCAAAACTGGTAATTGTAACTAGATACAAAAGTGTATGATTCCGAAATATATTCAACATTGAACCATACACTAAAAAACTAAGTGCCAGGGTAATTGCAGAAGTCGTATAAGCATGAACAATTTCGTCATAGGGGCCTGGCATACCAAATAAATCCCATACCCAACCAGTAGCATTGAGCAATGCAGCCAACACAAACAAAAAATCAAATAAAGTGGGTAATTTATCATCTCGGATGACAAACACAAAGGATAGAACAAGGAAGACTGCAAGCCCCAAGGCATTTGACCATTTACCTTGAACTGCTGCGGCTATGACAAAAATTGTTAATACAGCCTGTCCTATCCATGCGATAGTTCGATAACCTTTCCAATTCAGAATTTTCATAATTATTACCTCAAAAATATTAATTTAAAACGCCATTCTTCTGATTAATCCCAATCCTTATTATTGTCATCATTATTTAAATTTTTAATGACCTGATAATAACTCTCTTCTACATCTTTGTAGTCTTGTTCTTGTGATAGTCCTTCACGGCTATCTTGTAAAATCATGTCAGCATGATGGCGCAGGCTTGCTTGATATTTAGAATTATTAGTGTAGGTAGCAATAGTAGATATAGCTTCTAACAAACGAATAGTTACTCCTGCATCCGACTTTCCATACTGCCGAATTTGGTTAAAAGCACGATCAACCAATCCTTGAAAATCTACTCCTTCAGCAATGAAACGCAATTTGTTATTTTTATCGTAGCGGTAGGGCGAAGGGAAATCTCTTTGAACTAAGTGGCACAATCCAGCGTTAATTCGGTCAATACAGCGAATTGCAGTAAATGGATCATTTATTCCAGGGGAAATGGCACGCAGAGCAATTTCTACTAATTGATCAATTGGAAACTCTATATCCTGTTGTTCTGTACGTTCTTTGCCCAAAATAAAAGCATCATTGATTTGTTTGGTAAGTTTTTTATTTACTTTTTTTCCAGGAAAAACCAATGCTAAATCGCTACCTTGAATTAGAAATTTCCCTGGTCTAACCTTAAGGCGTACTAGCAAATTATGTTTACAAGCAATTTTCATCAATTCTTCGTCATCAATTGCTTGTAAATAACCAGTGCCATTAGCTCGAATTGGTAAAGCTTCCTCCTCAAAAGACATGGGAATTTCTTCAATTCTTTGTCTGTGTTCTGGTTCACCATGCCCAATTCTTTCTGGAAATAGCCGCTTAATTGCTGAATGTAAATCCTCACTAACATTTTCGATTACGTGAGATGCCTGAATTATTGTTGAAGCATGATGGATAAAATAAATCAAAACACTAATGCTAATGATTGCGAGTAAAGTGCCGACTGTAACTGAAAGTTGTGGCACATACTGTTCGTATCCATCTCCTTCTCCATGAATTGTTCGCAGTACGAACAAGCAGTAAATGAACGTACTAATAAATGTGCCTAGTACAACTTGATTACCTGTATCCTGCATAAAATTACGCAGAAGTCGCGGCCCGAAATTGGAAGCAGCCAACTGAAGCGCCACAATTGTAATTGAAAAGGCTGTAGCAGCAACGCTAATCATCGAACCTGCAACCGATCCTAACAGCGATCGCGCTCCATCTGCTCCACCACCGTAAACCCACCAATAATCAATGTCTACCTTGCCTGTGCGGTCAAGATTAAGCATTGTGAAAGCTAAAGCAGTAGCTACTACCGCCATAACCGCCGGTATGAACCAATAACTTGAGTGGAGTTGATCCCACAGTTTGCTTATCTTGACATTTTTCATTGTTCGTTGGTTTGAGAATCTACTTTACCGTTGTTATCTTCTGAGGAGCGTGCTTGAGCAAGTAACCTGAGCGAATCGCTGATACGCCGAGGCTTAGGTACTTCACCTTTACCAGATGGCCAACCTTCACGCTGACGGGAACGGTTTCCATCTGTCTCTTCGGTCTGGTCGTGGAACAGAATTTGTTGAGTTGGGAAGGGCAAATCAATACCGTTTGCAACAAGCGTTTTCTTGATTGCAATAATCACTTTATCCCGCGAAATCAGATTATCTGCCCGTCGTGGTGGATGAACCCACCAGCGTACCCGGATGTTGACAGTGCTTTCGGCTAGTTCCATTGCTAGTACATCAGGAGCCGGGTCTTTTAAAACCTCATCTACACTAAGCATTGCGTCTAGCATTAACTGCTTGGCACGGTCAATGTCGTCGTTGTAGCCAATGCCCACATCATACTCTAATCGCCGATTATCAAAGGCAGTGTTTACAGTTACAGAATTAGTAAATAATTCTGAGTTCGGAATGACAATCCGCCGACCGTCATAAGTTCTGATTGTTGTTGCGCGTGTCTCAATATTTTCGACCGTTCCTTCAAAGCCTTTAAAAACAATTTGGTCATCAATTTGAAAAGGTTCAGTGAGCAGAATTAAAATTCCAGCTAAGAAATTTTGCAAAATATCGCGGAAAGCAAAACCAATTGCAACACCACTAATTCCCAACAATTGTATCAAATCACCAGCTTGAAATGTAGGAATCACAATGGAAAGGGCGATAAACAACCCAATCAGAATTGTCAACCCCTGCGCTAACCTTCCTAGTACTAGACCTAAATTTCGCGCAGAACGACGATTGCGAGTTAGCCGCTTAACTAGTGCCTTAATTCTGCTAGCAACAAATAAAAAGAAGATGAAGACAATTAACCCTAATACAATGTTTGGTAGCAAAGCTATCAAACCGTTAATCATAGTTTGAATCTTATCCCAAGCTGTCGAGATTTCTGCATTCATGTAGTTTCCTCACTAGTTAATTTTTGCTAACGTTAACGCTCAGAATTTTGATGCAATAATTCTTGAATTTCCCCCCGCAATGCTGCGATTTCTCTCTGAAGCATTTGAATCGATTTTGCTCCAGCTAACTCTGCTTCATCATCATCAGCATCACGGCCAATAAAAAACGTCGCCAGAGTCGCAGTAACATAGCCAAACACGGCAAATGCATATAACGCTAAGAAAAAACAAAGCACCCGACCTTCGGGCGTTTTGGGCCAATACTCAGAACCCATTGTTGTTATGAGCATTGCTGTCCACCATAAAGCAGTGGCATAGTTGTGCAGTCCAGATTCTACAGGCACTTCATTCTCAAACGCATACATCCCTACTGCTCCTATTAAAGTAACAATCATTGTTAACGCCACAACATAACCAAACCCTCGACGGCTTACACTTGCTGCCAGAACCCTCATTCCTCGGTTAGCACGAGTCATAACTCGCAACAGTTGTAATCCCCGCACAGCCCTTGTTGTTTGTAGTATTTTGATGACTCGGATAATCCGAAAAGTACGCAATGCTGGCAACACTAAAGAAATAGCTGTTAGCCAGTTACTTTTGATATAGGAAATTTTATGAGGAGCGATCGCTAATTTAATAGGACCAGCCCTTTCAAGGTGTCTGCTTTTAGGTATTATTTTTGGGATAGAATT
>NZ_JBDNJQ010000298.1:0-3971 GCF_051172895.1 Nostoc sp. CALU 1950
TTAACATATTTTGGGCTGTTTTTATCGGATTTTTCTTAACATTCAACACTTTTGAGATAAAGGGTAATAATGTTAACTGGCAGATACAAGTAAATAATACTGTACTGCAATATCCAGAAGGGCAACCTCAATTGAGATTTGGACGGATGTATAGAATTATTGTGTTTGCGTACCAAGGGAACTCAATCATAAGTCACGCTCCTTTAATATTTGGTATTTTACCAGAAAAAGAGCAACAGGAGATTGCATTACTGGTAAAACAAGTTAACGAAGTAAAAGTACCTCCTGATGAAGCTGCTGTTGGGGTTTTAGATACTATATACATGTCAAAAAATCTGGTAAATGAATCGATACAAACATTAAAGGCAAGAGTGGCAGCAGGAAGTAAAAACCCTGAAATTTATCGAGTATTGGCAGATCGCTACTTAGAGGCGGGACTGCCTAATGAGGCTTTTAGTGAATACACAACAGCAAAGAAGTTAGCTAAAAGTAATAAGAACTTAAAGGAATTATCAAAGGTGCAAGAAGGTTTAAAGCTGTGGGAATTTATAACCAACTACCAACGAGCAAGAACGGGGCCCAGTAGTAATGATGAGCGTATTTAGGATTTTTCATTAAGACTAGTTGTGCAACCCGCAGTGCCTCTGCTTTAGGAATACCATTTTTCAATCCCTTGTAGAATTCTTCCATTAATAAAGCAGTAGAATCCGCATCTACTAGCCACAAAGTAGCTATCGTAGTTCTCGCACCTGCTTGTGCAGCTACTCCAGCCATTCCTAATGTTGACCTTTTATTACCTTTTGCAGTCTGACATGCACTTAAAACTAATAACTCAATTGCATCTGCATCAGTTTGAATTTTACCTTTTAGTAATTTGTCAAATTCTCTAATATTGATGACCTTATCATAGGCTAGAAGTACCGTCTTCAAAGGGTCAGAACTAAACTGTCCATGAGTACTAATATGAACGATTGGGAAATTATTTTTACTTATTTCTTGCTCTAGACGTGGAGTAGTAAACTTTTCGTCTAATAGTGTAAGGGAAGATTGTGTTTGACTTTGGACATCTTTTACTTCTTCTTTGGCTTTGGGTAGTGATCTGACGCCTTTAGGAGCGTTGCGATCTAACAAGCTGGGGCTGGGCTTAGACAAAGCAGCGATGAGAGCTGTAAACCGCTTTTTTGATAAAGGTTTGGGATATCTAATTCTAGAACCGAGAGTCGCTGCAATGCTGTATTGCTCGAGGAGATAATTTTTCCCATCATATAATATGCTCATCGGTATACTTTGAAAAGATTTATCTAAGATAAATATCAATGTTCCTGATGCAGGTAAATATGATGCTATTGGCGCAATTAATTTTTCATAAAGTGCTTGAGAAGGCAAAAGAATTTGTTGGACATCAATAGTAGCGAGTTTCTGATCCTGTAAACTCCATAAAAGATCACTAACATTATCTTTAACTATATTTGCTTCAACAGAGTAATGATGAAGAGAGCGGTCTGAAGACTGTACAATAACTTCTATAGTTTCATCCAAATCAATGATATGAATGATTCCATAAGCACTATTTAAGTCTGGAATATCATTGAGAGCAATTAGGTCAAGCTTGCCACAATTTAAAAAATTTTCTAACTGTGCTGTTTGTAAACGTTCGTTTATTTGAATTACTTCTTTGAGATTAGGATTAGAATCTTTCAAAAGTAACTTCATATAATCACGGTACACAGGTTCTACTTCTTGTTGAAAGAATAACTGTATATCTATATTGCTTGACAATATGCTGTCACGAATATGTGCCAGGTTATCAATAGCAGATTTGTACATTGTCAGGGCTTCTTTAGCCCTTCCTTGCTTCTTGTACAAGTTTCCTAGCTGTTGTTGCCATTGGTAAGCAATATCTTCTGCTTGAATTGATTGAGCCAAACTTAAAGCTTTTAAAAAATATACTTCTGATTTTTCTGGTTGTAATTTACCCAGAGTGCCAAGACTGTAAGATTTGATTCGCTGATTACTTGTACTTTTAGCTGTTTGCAAAGCGGACTGACCATATTCAATAGCTAATGAACGTAATTGCTGATCTGGAATTTGACTTAAACTATTAGCAAAATTGAGCTTTGTATAAACAAGTTGGGTAGCTGATAATTGAGAGAATATAGAAGAGTCTTTTAAAATTATGTTAACAGAGGGTTGAATTTTTTGTTGAATTTGATTGCGAATCTCAACTAATTTTGAATTACCTAAATTTAACTCTGTTGTTAAGAAATTATCAAAATCTATTAGCAGGCTCAAATGATGCAGTTGAGATTTTAATTGTGTTACTGGATAATTTGCTGACACCAGATTCACTTGATGATAAATTTCAAGTGAATTTAGTGCTTGTTGCTGAATCAGCTCCACAATTTCATTTTTAAAATCTGGTTCTTCTACTTCATAATATTTATTTCGTGCTTGCTTATAAATAGCTTCTTGAGTATTAGCTAATGACAGCAAAATCTCATGATTATCAACATTGGACGTTTTTTGAGCGATTGATAGCGTTTTTGCTAGAACGACCTTTGATTCATCTAATTTACCAATTAAGCGCAAGACATCTCCTAAGTTGTGCCATGCAAATAGATTTACTGGCAAATGTTTTTGCTTATCAATCGCTGCTATCAATAGTTTTGTTGTAGATTCAGTAGACTGTTGTGGCAAAATGGCACAAATCTTAGTATCTATATTTAGCTTTAGAGCTTGTAATAGTGTGTTACAAGCAAAACGATTTAAACCTAAAGCTTGTAGGGCAAGATTTTGGTTAATTAAGCTGCCAGTAATACCCTCTTCATAGCCAAGTTGACGATAAATTTTTGTGGCTGTTTTCCAAGACTCAAGGGCCTCCGATGCTCGTCCTTCATTTAAATACTTTTCTCCTATTTGGGTCAGTAGTCGGGCTTGATTACGTTTTTGTGCTTCTTTATTTACAGCTTGAGCAGCGATAATTGATGGCTTGGCTACAACTGTTAATAGCCCTAGAATGCTTGAAAATACATACTTAAACCAGTCTCGGCGTCTAATCATTGCTGGGCATGGGTTGTAATAGTACTTTTTGATACATTTTCTTCAGAACATAAGCTAGCGAACGACACAGCATGAGGCGTTGCTGAATTTGCTTCTGCCGTCAAGGTTACATTCCCGTAAGAGTCTTGTACCCAACCTTGAGCTTCTACAATTTGTGTTGCTTGTTTTTGCAATTTTGGCTCCTCTGAATTATTGTTGATTTGACCAGAAACAAAATTATCTTGCCAAGTTGGTTTAATAGGTGGTATATCGTTAGGACCCAGAGGTAATCTGTCCACGCCACTCATGACAAATTCACTTCCTGCCACGTCTGACTGTCCCTGGCAAACTGATGCAACTTGTGGACTTTGTGCAAGTCCTTCTGGTACGGACTCAATGCCGTTAGGGTCAACGTAAAAGCCGTTGATCTGAACGTCACCATTCAATCCGAATTGTGAACTAGCTGTAATTTTACTGTTGGGAGAGAAAAATAATCCACGAGCATTTATCAGGATATTTCCGCCTCGTCCTTTAAAAGCGTTAGCTGTGATGCTACTGTTTTCTGCAAGAACTAGGATATTTGTGTTGATATTGATGTTGCCACCATCACCATCTGTGTCTTGCTGACCAGCAGTTGTGGAGATAATTCCATTGCGTATAAAAATATTATTTGAGGTAAGATTAATATCACCACCCTGTCCGACAGTAGTGGTTGCGGTAACGCCTCCGTTGTTTGTGATGTTAATCGTATTGGACTTAATTTCAAGTCTTCCTGCATTACCTAAACCTTCATTTGCTACGCTAATTAAACCTCCTTGATTGACATTTAAAAAAGGAGTGTCAATGGTTATATTTCCGGCAGAACCAGTTGGTATCAAAGCAAAAGTGTTGAATGTTAAGAAAAATCCGATAAAAACAGCCCAAAATATGTT
>NZ_JBDNJQ010000029.1:0-60879 GCF_051172895.1 Nostoc sp. CALU 1950
ATTCTTTCCTGCTCTCTATTTTACGGTTCTATGCAGCCTCACATAGAATTGGTATTAGTAGGTATAAAACATCAAAGAGGAGATGAATGTGGCTGAAGAATTTAAAAAGGGCGATCGGGTTGAATGGAACACTTCACAAGGTAAGACAACTGGCAAAGTAGTAAAGAAGCTCACTTCACCTACAGATATAAAAGAACACCATATTGCTGCAAGTGAAGATAACCCTGAATATTTAGTTGAAAGCGATAAGACAGGAAAACAAGCTGCTCACAAGCCTAATGCTCTTAAGAAAGTAGAGGAGTAATGCTTAGTCATGAGTAAAGATGTTAAAGCGGTGATTGACGAGTTTCATCAAGCTGTCAATATGACACCTAAAGAACTAGAGTCTTGGCTAGATACGGATGAGTCACAAACTGTCGGGCAAAAGGATGGCGACGATGAGTCAATCGGTCATAAATCTGGACGGCGTATCATCCAGCTATTGCAGAAAAAGGATGATTACACCGACGATGACTTTTCGCACATGAAGAAAGTTATTAGTTACGTCCATCGTCATATTGCACAGCAGCCATCGGGTGATTTGGAACACACACGCTGGTGCTATTCTTTGAAGAATTGGGGACACGATCCACTCAAGTAAAGTACATCATAGCCCACCATTTAGGTGGGCAAATTCCTGCGATCGCAGCCCTTGTTAAAAATTAAAGCCTGTAAAGAAGGCGATTAAACAATAGTGCATTTATTAAGAATTACTTCCAGTCCATTCTGTACTTGCTCAAGTTCTTGGCGCTTTTGGTAAATCCATATCTTTTCAGCCTCACGTTGTTCCAGAGTTTCGTTGTGAGCCTTTTCCTGATATTCTAGGAGGTTTTCGTAAAGTGCGATCGCTTGTGCGATGACTCGACTAGGCTTATGTTCAAATCCACATTTATGCAAAAAACCTCAATTACTTTTTTTCTCCAAAGTCGAATTGCTAAAGTTGGTAAAGAAAGCTTGGAGTAATTTATCGTCTACTTCCGGCCAGCGAATGGCGGTATCTGCAAGTGCATTGAGGGTATTTTGGCAATCAAATTTTAAGTTAGGTATTTCATTTGGTGTTGACTCTGAAGATGTATTTTCTCCGACCAGCGATACAAATGAATACAAAGCGTTATCAGTAGAAATTTGGTTACTACGAACTAGTTCAGCTTGCCAATCCTCATCGGAAAGCTCTTGCAGAGGGTAGCCCAAAGAGCGGATGCAGTTAATATATTGACCCCAAGGAGCAGAATGAGAACTAATTAGATGAAAGGCTTTGCCCAAAGATTCTGGCTGCTGCGACAGGTTGATTAAAGCTTTAGCGAGATAGTCTACAGGTGTAATTTTTTCCATGCTGTTCATCTCTGGCGCACTTTTTAGTTGAATGCAGCTTTTGATGAATCTATAAAACATGTCATTTGAATTCCAAACGCCGGTTTGACTGTGCCATGTGACTCTACCAAGCCTATAGATACTACAAGGCAAACCGCGATCGCGTGCTATCATGACAATCTTTTCTGCAACCCATTTACTTTGGGTATAACCTCCAACCAGCCCTTGACTGTGTTCCAGAGGATCATTTTCTAAAACAACCCCTAATTTGAAATACTCATCTGAGGTAAAAACACTAGCAGTAGAAATGAAATGCACAGGCTTGATTTTGATTTGACTAGCTAATCTCAAGACTTCCTCAGTGCCACGAACATTTGCTGCTTTGAACAAAGCGTATGGATAAATATTATTCACCAAAGCGCCATTATGGTAAATTGAGTCAATTTTCCCAGCCATGAGGTGAAACTGCTCATCTGAAAGACCGAGAAGCGGTTGAGATAAATCTCCTAATACTGGAATAATCCGCGAGTTAAAAGATTTCTCCCAAACTAAATAAGCTTTTAGGGTTTCTTCCAGCCGTTGTTTCCCTGCGATAAAATCAGCAGCACGCACCAAACAATAGATATCTGCTTGAGTTTGTTGTAATAATTCCGCCAGCAAGAAAGCACCGACAAAGCCTGTTGCACCTGTCAGCAGAATCGCCTTTGGTTCACTTACAGGTTGATAAACTAGGTTTCCTGGCTTAATTGTCTCGTCTAGGACAACTTCAGCCTCTAAGTTTAGAGTAGTAATTTCACTTGCACGGACACTAGAGTTTGCCCCAAAGGTAGAGTCAATAGTTTGAGCCAGTTCAGCGATCGTTGGGGCGGTAAATAAGTGGCGCAACGGTAACTTAATCTGGAAAGTCTCATTTATCTGGGACATCACCCGAATTGTTGTCAGTGAATGACCTCCTAAGTCAAAGAAATTATCCAGAACACCCACTTTCTCTATGTGCAGTGCATTAGCCCAAATGTCTGCCAATATCTTCTCTACAGGGGTACGTGGTGCCACAAAAGTGACTGCCAACTGAGTATTCTGGGAATCAGGAATAGGTAAGGCTTTGCGGTCTACCTTGCCATTAGGAGTTAAAGGTAAAAGCTCTAACCTGACAAAAGTAGAAGGCACCATGTACTGTGGTAATTTTTCTGTCAAGAGAATGCGTAACTCATTAGTAGTTGGTGTTTGCTCCAACTGCGGTACAAAATAAGCTACTAAGCGTTTTTCTCCGGGAATATCTTCTCTCGCTATTACCACATTTTCTCTAACTCCTGGATGCTGACTCAGTATTGCCTCAATTTCCCCTAACTCAATTCGGAAACCTCGGATTTTTAGTTGATTGTCGATGCGTCCCAGATATTCTATGTTTCCATCTGGTAAATAACGAGCCAAGTCCCCTGTTTTATAAAGCCGGGGACTGGGGACTGGGGATTGGGTACTGGGGATTGTGTACTCGGGATTGGGAAGAATTTCTGCTCCCTTGCCCCCCTGCTCCCCTGTTCCCCTGCTTTTACCGAAGGGATTGGAGATAAATTTCTGTTGTGTCAACTCTCTTTGATGGAGATAACCTCGTGCCACCCCTGCACCACCAATGTGCAGTTCTCCTGTTACACCAATTGGTACTGGTTGTAATTGCGAGTCTAAAATGTAGATTTCTGTATTGGCAATTGGACGACCAATGGTAACTTTGTTGTCCTCTGGAGTGCATTTGGCTACTGTGGCACAGACGCTGGCTTCTGTTGGGCCATAAGCATTGAAGAAGTTTCTGCCAGCAGACCAAAGTTTTATCAGTTCAGGAGAACAGGCTTCACCAGCGACAATGATTGTTTGCAGTTTGGGAAGTTCTTCAGTTGGTAGGACTGCTAGGGCTGATGGTGGTAGGGTGACATGGGTAATGCCATAGTCACGCAATCGCTCCATTAACGGCATACCCGGCATTATTGAGTCTTTTGTTCCTAGGTATAGTGTTGCTCCTGTTCTCAGGGCCATAATAACTTCCCAGATACAAGCATCAAAACTCAAGGAAGCAAACTGAAGAACGCGACTATCAGAGTGTACGCCAAAAGTTTGAATCTGAGCTTGAGCTAGGTTAACTAATCCCTGATGCTCAACCATCACCCCTTTAGGTTTACCTGTGGAACCGCTTGTGTAAATCACATTCGCTAGACCAGAAGCTGTGACTTTACTAGTAACGTTATGCTGGTTTTTTTGACCAATTTCTAACCAGATTTCATCTATAAAGACCAGTTTTGCTTGATTTGGGGGTAGTTGAGAAAGTAAGTGCTGTTGGGTAAGCAGTACCGGAACTTGAGTGTCTTCTAACATAAAACTCAGACGATCGCTAGGATACTCTGGGTCAAGGGGCACGTAAGCACCACCCGCTTTGAGAATTGCCAACAGTCCTATGACCATTAAAAGCGATCGCTCCACACACAACCCCACCAGTACATCTGCGGACACTCCCAAGGACTGCAAGTAATCAGCTAACTGGTTAGCACGACAATTTAACTGATGGTAAGTGAGTTGTTCATTTTCAAATACAACTGCCACAGCATCGGGTGTGCGTTGAACTTGCTCTTCAAACAACTGATGAATGCATTTATCGTAGGGATAGTCTACTTGAGTATCATTCCACTCAACCAATAACTGCTGTTGCTCGGACACTGTGAGCATTGGTAATTGCGAAATCCGCTCTTGGGGATTATCCACAATACCTTCTAGCAGTGTCACAAAATGACCCATTATTCGTTCGATAGTGCTGCTATCAAACAAGTCAGTGTTGTACTGCCACCATCCCACTAGTCCAGCACTTGTACTGAGCGTAGTCGAAGTACTAGTATTCTCCATAACTAAAGTCAGATCGAACTTTGTCGTGGAAGTCTCTAGTGGCAATTCACTGACACTTAACCCGGTCAACTCCAATTGAGACGCAGGATTATTTTGGAGAACGAACATCACTTGGAACAGTGGTGTATGGCTCATGTCTCGTTCTGGCTGCAATGCTTCTACCAACATTTCAAAGGGCAAATCTTGATGAGCATAAGCGGACAGTGCCATTTCTCTCAGGCGCGGGAGTAATTCGTTAAAGCTGGGGTTTTCTGCCAAGTTCGTCCGCATGACTAAAGTATTGACAAAAAAGCCAATTAACCCTTCTATATCAGTGCGATCGCGGTTAGCAATTGGTGTCCCCACTAAAATATCTGTTTGTCCCGTGTAGCGATAAAGCAGAGTATTATAAGCTGCCAACAAAGTCATAAACAAAGTCACCCCTTGCTGTTGACTCAGTTTTACCAACTTTTGAGTTAGCTCAACAGAAAGTGTAAACTCCAGATGTGCGCCATTGAAAGTCTGCACAGCAGCTCTGGGTCTGTCTGTGGGTAATGGTAAAAATGTCGGTGCGTTTGCCAATTGTTGTTTCCAGTAACCCAATTGGCTGTTGAGTACCTCTCCTTGCAACCATTGTCTTTGCCAAATTGCAAAATCTGCGTACTGAATTGGCAGTGGCAACAGAGGTGACGGTTGACCCTGAGAATAAGCATTGTAAAGCGTTGTTAATTCCTCGACAAACACACTCATTGACCAGCCATCACTGACAATGTGGTGCATACACACAGATAACCACTGTTCTGTAGGAGATAGCACCATTAATGTGGCTCTAATTAATGCTTCTGATTCTAAGTCAAAAGCATTAATTGCTTGTTGTTGCACTAATTTCTGTGCAGCCGTTTTTTGTTCTATTACGGGTAAATGCTGCAAGTCAACAACAGATAGTGTCCAATTCGTTTGGGTTTGAATGATTTGTAAAGGCTTTCCATCAACGACAACAAAGTTGGTGCGTAATGCTTCGTGGCGATGAATAATTTCCTTAAAGCTTTGTTCTAAGGCAACAACATTAATAGTTCCGACTAAGCGCAAGCCAACGGGAATGTTGTATGAGGCACTGTTTGGGTTTAACTTGTCTAAAAACCACAAACGCTGTTGAGCATAAGACAGTGGTATTTCTGCATTCTCTGCCCGCTTTAATATGGGTGGTGCAACAATTTCTAAGTCTTGTTGCTGCAACTGTTGAATGTTTTGGGACAATTGAGCAATTGTTGGTGCAGCAAATAAGCTACGCAATGGTAGTTCTACTTTTAAGTTGGTACGGACGCGGGAAACCAGTTGCGTTGCTAGTAGCGAATGTCCTCCAAGTTCAAAGAAGTTATCATGTATGCCCAAAAGGTCTACTTTCAGCACTTGCGCCCAAATTAGTGACAAAATTTCTTCAATTGGGTTACGTGGAGCAACATACTGATCTAATAATTGACTGTGTAAATCAGGTGCAGGCAAAGCGCGACGGTCTAATTTTCCGTTGGAGGTAATCGGTAGAGCTTCCAAGATAACTATTGCACTTGGCAGCATATACTCTGGTAACTTCTCCTTGAGGAAGCTACGCACAACGTTTATAGAGACTCTACTTCGACTTCGCTCAGTACAAGTCTGCTCTGGCTGTGGCACAATGTAAGCGACTAAACGTTTATCACCTGGGGCATCTTCTCGCACAACCGCACAAGATGCTTGTATATCACTTAGTTGTCCCAGTACTGCTTCAACTTCGCCCAACTCAATGCGAAAACCGCGAATTTTAACTTGATTATCGATGCGTCCTAAAGATTCGATGTTACCGTCAGGTAAATAACGTGCTAAGTCCCCAGTTTTGTACAGGCGGGAATCAGGGTCAGTGCTAAAGAGGTTGGGGATGAATTTCTCTTGGGTTAACTGGGGTCGGTTGAAATAGCCTTGTGCCAAAAGCACACCAGCAATGTACACTTCTCCTGTTACACCCACAGGTACAGGCTGTAAATATTTACTTAGGATGTAAATTTGTGTGTTGGTAATCGGTCGCCCAATGGGAGGTAGTAGCGGCCAAGTTTCTACTGTACGAGGCAAAGTAAAACTGGTAGCTAAGTGGCTCTCTGATGGCCCATACTGATTGTGCAATGTACAATCACTGAGTTTACCCAACCACTCATAAATAGCAGGGGTAATTCGCAACTGATCCCCAGAAGTAATGATTTCTCGCAAATGAGTATTGATTAATTCACTACCAACAGCGACTTCAGCTAGTTGCTGTAAGCCCACAACGGGAAGAAACATTCTCTGGATGGCTTTTTCTTGCAGAAAATCTAATAAAGCTGTTGTATCGTGGCGCAATTCCTCAGTTGTTAAGAACAATGTGCCGCCAGAACACCAGGTAGTGAAGATTTCTTGAAAGGAGACATCAAAGCTAATCGAAGCAAATTGTAGGGTTTTTGCTCCACGAGCAATTTTCAGATTGTCCCGATGCCACAAGATATGATTGCAAAGGGCAAGCTGACTCATTGCTATACCCTTTGGTTTGCCTGTAGAACCAGAGGTATAAATTATATAAGTTAAGTTATTTGATTGTACGCCAGAAATTATGTTGTCCTGACTGCATTTAGATATCTCTTCAGCGTCAGTATCTAAGCAAACAAGCTGTGTTTTATTTGGGGGCAGTCGGTCAAGAAGCGATCGCTGGGTTAGCAACACTTTAGCTTGAGTATCTTCTAAAATATAGCTCAAACGCTCAGTTGGATACTCTGGATCAAGTGGTACATACGCTCCCCCTGCTTTGAGAATTCCCAACAGTCCAATGACCATCTCCAAAGAACGCTCGACACACAACCCGACTAGAATATCTGCACCTACACCCAAAGAGCGCAAGTGATGAGCTAATTGGTTAGCGCGACAGTTTAATTGGTTGTAAGTAAGTTGTTGCTCCTCAAACTCCACTGCCACTTCATCGGGTGTCAGTTCTACCTGTTCCTCAAACAACTGATGTATGCACTTATCAAGGGGATAATCAACTTGAGTATCGTTCCACTCAAAAAGTAATTTTTGTTGCTCAACTTCACTCAGCAGGGGCAATTGTGAGATTTGCTGTTGAGGATTAGCAACAATGCTTTCCAGTAATGTGACAAAATGACTTGTCATGCGATCGATAGTACTAGCATCAAACAAGTCAGTGCTGTACTCCCACAATCCTATCAGCCCAGTAGGACTGTTCTGCATGATTAAGGTTAAATCAAACCTGGAAGTTGTCAGTTTTACTGGCAATGAACTGACATTGAGCTTACTCATTTCTAATCCAGATGTGGGCGCATTCTGGAGGACAAACATTACCTGAAACAATGGTGTGTGGCTGAGATCCCGTTCCGGCTGCAATGCTTCCACTAGCATTTCAAAGGGCAAATACTGATGAGAGTATGCCTCCATTGCCATATCCCGAACACGGGTGAGTAATTCGCTAAAGGTGGGATTTTCTGTCAAGTTAGTCCGCATGACTAAGGTATTGACAAAAAAGCCAATTAACCCTTCTATTTCAGTGCGATCGCGGTTAGCAATTGGCGAACCCACCAAAATATCTGATTGTCCAGTGTAGCGATAAAGCAGGGTATTGTAAGCTGCCAACAGAGTCATAAACAAAGTCACCCCTTGCTTTTGACTCAGGAGGGTTAGTTGTTGAGTTAACTCAACAGACAGGGCAAACTCAAGATATGCACCATTGAAAGTCTGCACAGCAGGTCTGGGTCTATCTGTGGGTAGTGACAAGAATGTGGGTGCATTTGCCAATTGTTGTTTCCAGTAACTCAATTGGCTGTTAAGTACTTCCCCTTGCAACCATTGTCTTTGCCATAAGGCGAAATCTGCGTACTGAATTGGCAGTGGTAATAAGGGTGATGGTTGACCTTGAGAATAAGCATTGTACAGTGCTTGTAACTCCTCGATAAACACACCCATTGACCACCCATCACTGACAACGTGGTGGATAGACACTGATAACCACTGTTCTGTAGGAGACAGCACCACTAATGTGGCTCTGATTAATGCATCATGAGCTAAGTCAAAAGGAAGAAGCGCTTGTTGTTGGACTAATTTATGTGCAGCTATTTCTTGTTCTGTTACTTCTGCTTCGCTCAGTACAAGTAAGGGTAAATGCTGTAAGTCAACTACTGTCAGTGACCAATTTGGTTCTATTTGAATGATTTGTGTTGGTTTTCCATCAATAGAAACAAAATTAGTGCGTAATGCTTCATGGCGATGAATAATTTCCCTGAAGCTTTGTTCCAAAGCGACAACATTCACATTTCCGACAAAGCGCAACCCGAAGGGGATGTTGTATGAAGGACTGTTTGGCTCGAACTGGTCTAAAAACCACAAACGCTGTTGAGCATAAGATAGTGGTAGTTCTGTATTCTCTGCCCGCCTTAAAATGGGTGGTGCAACAAGTTCTATATCCTGTTGCTGTAATTGCTGAATTAATGGCGCTAACTCTGCAATTGTTGGTGCAGCAAATAAGCTTCGCAATGGCAGTTCTACTTTCAAGCTACTACGCACACGAGAGACGAGTTGCGTTGCTAATAGGGAGTGTCCTCCCAAGGTAAAAAAGTTATCATGTCTGCCTACAAGCTCTATTTTTAAGACTTCTTGCCAAATCAGTGCCAAGATTTCTTCTAGGGGTGTACGTGGAGCTACATATTTATCTGATAATTCACTACTTGGCTCTGGTGCTGGTAGGGCGCGACGGTCTATTTTGCCGTTCAAGGTTAGGGGTAAAGATTCTAAGATGGCGATCGCACTTGGTACCATATATTCTGGTAGCTTTTCTTTGAGGAAGCTACGCAGAACACCTACTGTAGGTGTTATCTGTGGCTGCGGTACTATATAGGCGACTAGGCGCTTATCACCAGGAATATCTTCGCGGACGATGACTACAGATGTTTGCACATCTTGATGTTGACTTAGTGCTGCTTCGATTTCTCCCAATTCGATACGGAATCCACGGATTTTTACTTGATTGTCGATACGTCCCAGATATTCGATATTGCCATCTGGTAGATAACGAGCCAAATCTCCGGTTTTATAGAGGCGGGAACTGGCAACTGGAGATTGCACTATTTTTTTCCTCCTCTCCCTTACTCCTCTGCTCCTCTCCTCCCCTGCTCCCCTGCTTCCACTGAAGGGGTTGGGGATAAACTTTTGTTCTGTTAACTCTGGGCGGTTGAGGTAGCCTCTTGCTAATCCTGCACCACCAATATGCAGTTCTCCTGGTACACCCACAGGTACTGGTTGTAAGTTTTGGTCGAGTATGTAGATTTGCGTATTGGAAATTGGGCGACCAATAGGCACTGTCTTCAAATTGCTCTCTGGTTGACATTCCCAGAAGGTGACATCAATTGCGGCTTCTGTCGGCCCGTAAAGATTATGCAATTGACACTCTAAACAAGCAAAAAAGCGTTCCTGAAGTTCTTTTGGCAGTGCTTCGCCACTACAAATAACTTGCTTCAAGCTACTGCAATCTTTTAAACCTTGTTCTTCTAGAAAAATCTGGAGCATCGAAGGAACAAAATGCAGTGTAGTAACTTGCTGTTCTAGTATTAGGTTGACCAAGTAACCACTATCTTTATGTCCACCTGGTTTAGCGACAACTAAACGCGCTCCAGTCAATAATGGCCAGAAAAACTCCCAAACGGAGACATCGAAGCTGAAAGGAGTTTTCTGTAAAACGCAGTCTATTTCTGTTAATTGATATGCTTGCTGCATCCACAGGAGGCGATTGCAAATCCCTAGATGCGTATTTATCGCTCCTTTAGGCTTTCCGGTGGAACCCGAAGTGTAAATTACATAAGCCAAGTTACTAGTTTGCACACCAGTGATTGGATTTTGCTGATTCGACTGGCGAATGATTTCCCAGTCGGTATCTAAGCACACAATACGCGCTTGATGTTCAGGTAATTTCTCAACTAATTGCTGTTGGGTAAGTAGCACTGAAACTTGAGCGTCTTCGAGCATAAAACTCAAACGGTCTTGGGGATACTCTGGGTCAAGCGGTAAGTAAGCCCCACCCGCCTTAAGAATACCAAGTAATCCCACCACCATCTCTAAAGAACGCTCGGCACATATCCCCACTAGTACGTCGGCTTCCACACCCAAAGACTGCAAATAATGCGCCAACTGGTTAGCACGACAATTTAACTCGTGATACGTCAATTGTTGATTTTCAAACACCACCGCCACAGCATCGGGCGTGCGCTCCACCTGTTCTTCAAACAATTGATGGATACATTTATCTTGGGGATAATCTACGCTTGTATCATTCCACTCAACTAATAACTGCTGTTGCTCAGATGCTGTCAGCATTGGTAATTGAGAAATCCGCTCTTGGGGATTGGCGACAATATTTTCCAGCAGTGTCACAAAATGACCAGTCATGCGCTCAATGGTGCTGCTATCAAATAAGTCAGTGTTGTACTCCCACCACCCCACGAGTCCATTGTTAGTGTTTTGCATTCCTAAGGTAAGGTCAAACTTAGCGATCGCACTTTCTATAGGCAAAGAACTGACACTTAACCCAGTCAACTCTACTTCAGATGTGGGCGCATTATTAAGAACGAACATCACTTGAAACAGTGGTGTATGGCTCAAGTCCCGTTCTGGTTGCAATGCTTCTACCAACATTTCAAAGGGCAAATCTTGATGAGCGTATGCGGACAGTGCCATTTCCCGGATACGTGGGAGTAATTCGTTAAAACTGCGATCGCCTGATATCTCTGTCCGCATGACTAAGGTATTGACAAAAAAGCCTATTAACCCTTCAATTTCGGAGCGATCGCGGTTAGCAATTGGCGAACCCACCAATATATCTTCTTGTCCTGTGTAGCGATAAAGCAGGGTATTATAAGCCGCCAACAAAGTCATAAACAAAGTCACCCCTTGCTTTTGACTTAACTGCACCAATCGTTGAGTTAACTCACCAGACAGAGTAAATTCAAGATATGCACCATTGAAAGTCTGCACAGCAGGTCTGGGTCTGTCTGTGGGTAGTGGCAAAAACGTAGATGCATTTGCCAATTGTTCTTTCCAGTAACTCAATTGGCTCTTCAGTACTTCCCCGACTAACCATTGTCTTTGCCAAATTGCAAAATCTGCGTACTGAATTGGCAGTGGTAACAAGGGTGACAGTTGACCTTGAGAATAAGCATTGTACAGTGCTTGTAACTCCAGGGTAAACACACCTATTGACCAGCCATCACTGACAACGTGGTGCATACACACTACTAACCACTGTTCTGTATTAGACAGCAGCAGTAATGTTGCTCTGATTAATGCTTCTGACTCTAAGTCAAAAGGCTCAATTGCTTGTTGTTGGACTAATTGTTGTGCAGCAATTTCTTGTTCTGTTAAAGCTAAATGCTGCAAATCAACTACTGTTACTGACCAATTTGCTTGTGTTTGAATGATTTGAGCAGCTTGTCCATCAACAGTAACAAAGTTAGTACGTAATGCTTCGTGGCGATAAATAATTTCAATTAAGCTTTGTTCTAAGGCGGCAACATTAAGAGTTCCGACTAAGCGCAACCCGAAGGGGATGTTGTATGAGGCACTGTTCGGCTCGAACTGGTCTAAAAACCACAAACGCTGTTGAGCATAAGACAGTGGTAAGTTTACATTCTCTGCTCGCCTTAAAATGGGTGGTGCAGCAATTTCTAAGTCCTGTTGCTGTAACTGCTGAATGAATGGCGCTAATTCCGTAATTGTTGATGCAGCAAATAACTCACGTAATGGTAGTTCTATTTTGAAGCTAGTGCGGATGCGTGAAACCAATTGCGTTGCTAAGAGTGAGTGTCCCCCAAGTTCAAAGAAATTATCGTAAATACCCACTTGCTCTACTTTCAAAACTTGCGCCCAGAGGAGTGCAAGCATTTCCTCAACGGGTGTACGCGGGGCGACATATTTTTCTAGGAGTGCGGTGTCTAAGTCTGGTTTTGGCAGGGCGCGGCGGTCTACTTTGCCGTTGGGAGTCAAAGGGAAAGATTCCAAGATTACTATTGCCGAAGGTATCATGTAATCTGGCAGCTTTGCTTTGAGGAATTGACGTATTTCACCCATCGTAGGTTGACAGTCTTGATGCGTTACGATGTAGGCGACTAAACGTTTATCTCCAGGGGTATCTTCGCGGACAATGACACAAGATACTTGCACATCGCTGTGTTGGCTCAGGACTGCTTCAATTTCGCCCAACTCAATCCGTAAACCACGTATTTTTACTTGGTCATCGATGCGTCCTAAGTATTCAATGTTGCCATCGCTTAAATAACGCACTAAATCCCCAGTTTTATATAATCTACTCCCTCCTGCCTTCTGCCTCCTGCCTCCTGCCTTCTCAAACGGATTGGGGATGAATTTTTCTTGTGTTAACTCGTTGCGGTTAAAGTATTCCCTAGCTAGACCATCTCCACCAATGTATAATTCTCCCGGTACACCAATACCCACTGGTTGTAGTTGGGAATCTAACAAATAGATTTGTGTGTTAGAAATTGGTTGCCCGATGGGAATAGTTGTCGCGCCTTCTGGTACATCCTGCACCAAGTACCAGGAACTAAATGTTGTATTCTCTGTTGGCCCATAAACATGGAGTAGTCGCTGCGGCGCACCATTGTTGAGTACTTCTTTAACCCATTTAGGATCGACAGCCTCGCCGCCAAATAGAAGATTCCGTAGTGAATAGAAAGCAGATGGGACTTCTTGAGCAATTTGATTGAACAGCGCAGTTGTCAAGAATAATACACTGATACTTTGCGATCGCATAAAGGCTGCGAAATCTCTGGGCGAAAGTGCCAAATCTTTGCTCACCCCTACCAACCGCGCTCCGTTGAGTAAGGCTCCCCAAATTTCAAAAGTAGCAGCATCGAAAGCGTGATTTGAGGCTTGAGCAATTACATCTTGAGGAGAAATGCTGATATAGTTGGTTTCTTTGACGAGTCGAACTACATTTCGATGGACAATGCTCACACCTTTGGGTTGACCTGTAGAACCGGAGGTGTACATTACATAAGCTAAGTTATCAGCTTTGACGCTGGTAGTTGGGTTCTGTTGTGTGTGTTGATTGATGATATCCCAGTTTGAGTCTAAGCAAATTACACTAGCTTGGCGATCGCCTAGCTTATTAACTAGTTTTTCTTGAGTCAATATGACTGATAACTGAGTATCTTCGAGCATGAAGGTCAATCGCTCTTGAGGATATTCTGGGTTAAGTGGCACATAAGCACCACCCGCCTTGAGAATCCCCAATAGTCCCACAATCATTTCTAAGGAACGCTCCACACATATCCCCACCAGCGCATCAGCTTTCACACCCAAAGACTTCAGGTAGTGCGCCAACTGGTTAGCACGGCTGTTCAATTCGCGGTATGTGAGATTTTGATTCTCGTACACCACTGCGACAGCATCGGGTGTAAGCTCTACCTGCTCCTCAAACAACTGATGAATAGATTTATCCTGGGGATAGTTAGATTGGGTATCGTTCCATTCAACTAATAGCTGTTGCTGCTCAGATTTTGTTAGTATTGGCAATTGGGAAATTTTTTGCTGAGGATTAGTAGCGTAGACGCAAAGCGGCTTGTCGTCAGACATCGCCTCAAGCATTGTTCTAAAATGACCTAGCATCCGGCTAATCGTTCCATCTTCAAATCGACTAGCATCGTACATCACCCTCAGCGACAACTGCTCACCAGGGGAAACTAAAACCGCCAGAGGATAATTTGTTTGTTCAATCCACCTAAAATTCGAGAGGGAAAAATTGCTATTGCCTTGTAGAACAGCAGTATCAATAGGATAATTCTCAAAAACAACAATACTCTCAAACAAAGACGTACCTTTGGGAACATCACTTAGCCCCTGAATCTCTGCCAATGAGCTATAGGAAAATTGCTCAGATTCAATCTGTTGCGCCTGTAAATCCTTTAACAAACCGAGCAATTCAGTCTGCTCGGAGATTTGCACCCGCACTGGCAGAGTATTGATAAATAACCCCACTATCGACTCTACACCAACAAGTTCAGGCGGACGACCAGACACCGTTGCACCAAAAACCACATCTGTTTCTTGACTGTAGCGAGACAGCAACAATCCCCAAGTCGCCTGCACCAAATTACTCATCGTCAATTGATGCTGTCTGACAAAAGACATTACTGCTGCTGTCGCTGGCACAGTTAAGTCAATTTGTTGTTCGCCATAGCCTGAATGCTTCTCCCGCATTGACAATGGTTTATCCACAGTCAAAGGAGTTGGTGTAGTAAAACCTTGAAGTTTTTGTCGCCAAAATTCTTTAGCTAAATCTCGATTCTGTTGCTGTAACCAAGCAATATAGTTGCGATAGCTGACAGTTCCGATGTTAGATAAACTTTTACCCTGAGAAATAGCTTGATAAAACTCCAACAGGTCTTGGAAAACCAAAGGTGACGACCAGCCATCAAGTAATAAATGATGATGACACCAAACAAACTGATAAGTATTCCCATCCAACTGGATTAGATGTAGGCGCATCAATGGTGCTTGCGACACTTGGAAACCCTGTTGTCGCTCCGAATCCAGAAAAGTTTCTAATTGCTGTTGCTGCTCTTGTGTAGATAACTCCCGCCAGTCATAAGTTTCGACTGTCACATTTACCTGTCGATACACGACTTGAACTGGCTGGCTCAAAGACTCCCATAGAAATGCTGTGCGGAAGACGGGATGCCGAGCTACGACTTGCTGCCAAGCTTGTTCAAAGGTTTTTACATCTAGGTTTCCCGTCAAAATACAAGTTATCTGCTCAAAATATACGCCTGAGTCTGGAGCATATAAACTTTCAAACAGCATCCCCTCTTGCATGGGAGATAAGGGATAAATATCTTCAATATTTTGGCGATTAGTTTTGCTAAGTTCTAATTTCATAATTTTTGTAATATCTGATCTATTTCTAGTTGGTTAAGTTGAATTAATGGGAAATCTGTAGGCGTATAACCTGCATTTTCTGTTGATAAACAATGAGCAATTAACTCTTGCAAAGTTTCGACAAATTCTTGAGCAATATTCTCAATCGTTTCGTGCTGATGAATATTGCTGCTGTATGTCCAATCTATTTGCAGTTGTTCGTTGATAACGATGGCATTAATGTCTAGCAAATAATGGCGCTGACCTTGTAAACTCTGGCTGTTTCCGCTAGGTTCATTAGCTATTTGCATCAGAGAGGATGTATTCACAACTTGAGCAAATTGTCCCAAGTAATTGAAGCTAATTTCTGCCTGGAGAATTTTTTCTAATTGGGCGCTAATTTCTGAATCAATATTTAGATAACGCAATAAGCCATAGCCAATGCCTTTATTAGGAATTACACGTAATTGTTCCTTGACGGATTTTAACGCAGTACCAAGATCGTCTATGATTCCCAGCTCCACAACCACTGGAAAAATCGTTGTAAACCAACCAACGGTGCGTGATAAGTCTACACCATCAATGATCTCCTCCCGCCCATGACCTTCTAAGTTGAATAACACTGACTCAGAGCCAGTCCATTCACTCAACACCAGTACTAAGGCAGTTAACAAGATATCGTTTATTTGTGTTTTATAAGCTTTCGGAACATCTTGCAGGAGGGAAAGTGTTTCGGTTTCGTTTAATAATACTGATACTGTCCTAGCAGATGCAGTAGTGTTTATTCCTTGTGCATAGTCTACCGGGATGGAGTCAACTGCATCGTAAGATGGATTCAACCAATAATCTAGTTCTGATTTCAAGACTTCTGATTGTGCATATTCTGTTAGTTGTCGCGCCCAATCTTTGAAGGATGTAGTTTTTGCAGGTAGCTGAATGGTTTTGCCTTGACTGAGTTGCTGGTAAGCTGTCTGCAAATCTTCTAACAATATCCGCCAAGAAACACCGTCTACTACGAGGTGGTGAATTACTATTATTAATCTGGCTTTTTTGTCAATACCCAACCAGAAAAATGCTACTTGCACGAGATTTTCTGAAAGATTTAAACTCGCCTGTAATTTATTGGCTGTGGTTTCAATGACAGTTTCTATCTCAGTTTCTGGAACTGTCGATAAGTCAAAACGGGTGATAGTAATATTATCCGTTGGCACAGCATGAATCTGCTGCCATATTGTATCTGTTTGGGTAAACCTTAGCCTTAGAGCATCGTGATGTTTTAGTATTTCCTGCCATACTTGCTTTAATATTTCTAGGTCGAGGTCTGATGGTACTGTGAGGAAAAATGATTGATTAAAGTGGTGTTTCTCTGGTAATTTCTGCTTGAAAAACCAGTGTTGAATTGGTGTTAGGGGTAATGTTCCTGTGACTAATCCTTGTTCAATTGCAAGTGCTTTTGTTGTACCTGCAACTGTGGCTAATTGGGCGATGGTTTGATTGGCAAATAGTTGTTTAATAGTCAGTTCTATTCCGGCAACTTTTGCTCTGCTGATGATTTGAATACTGAGGATGGAATCTCCTCCTAGCTCAAAAAAGTTATCGTGTATGCCTATTTGCTCTACTCTTAATACTTGCTCCCAAATTCGGGTTAATTTTTCTTCAATGGGGGTGCGCGGTGCTACTAGGCTGCTTTCTATTCCTGTGCGTGCTTCTGGTTCTGGTAGGGCGCGTCGGTCTATTTTGCCGTTGGGGGTAAGTGGTAGGGATTCTAGGGTGACGATCGCACTTGGTACCATGTAGTCTGGTAGCTTTTCTTTAAGGAAGCTACGCAGAACACTAATTGTAGGTGTCACCTGTGGCTGCGCTACTATATAGGCGACTAGGCGCTTATTTCCGGGAATGTCTTCGCGGACAATGACTACAGATGTTTGCACATCTTGATGTTGGCTTAGTGCTGCTTCGATTTCTCCCAACTCAATGCGGAAACCCCGGATTTTTACTTGGTTGTCGATACGACCCAGGTATTCGATATTTCCATCTGGGAGATAACGTGCTAAGTCCCCAGTTTTGTAAAGTCGGGGACTGGGGATTGGGGGCTGGGAATTGGGAAGAACTTCTGCCCCCCTGCTCCCCTGCTCCTCTGCTCCCCTGCTTCTACCAAAGGGGTTGGGTATAAATCTTTCTTGTGTTAACTCTGGACGGTTGAGGTATCCTATTGCTAATCCTGCACCACCAATGTGCAGTTCTCCTGGTACACCCACAGGTACTGGTTGTAAGTTTTGGTCGAGTATGTAGATTTGCGTGTTGGAAATTGGACGACCAATGGGGACAAGTTGTGGATAAATCTCACGCTGACAATTCCAGAAAGTTGCATCAATACAAGCTTCTGTTGGGCCGTAGAGATTGTGTAAATTTACATCTAGCTTACTTAACAAGCTTTCTTGCAGAGTAATGGGTAAGACTTCACCGCCACAGAAAACGTGTTTGAGGGAGTGACAAGTTTCGATTCCTCCCTGCTCTAAAAGCATTTGCAGTAAAGATGGAACAAGTTGAATAGTAGTTACCTGCTGCTGGGCGATTAACTTTAAGAGATAAGCACTGTCAGTATGACCTCTGGGTTCAGCTATTAACAACTGTCCACCTGCTAACAATGGAGCATAGAATTCCCAAACTGAGGCATCAAAGCCAAAAGGAGTTTTTTGCAGTACTTTGTCTTTTTGAGTCAGGGGGAATGTTGCTTGCATCCAGAACATGTGGTTGCAAAGGTTACTGTGAGATAGTATTACCCCCTTCGGTTGACCAGTAGAGCCAGAAGTATAAATCACATAAGCTACGTTACTAGCTTGCACCTGGGCAATTGGATTCTCTTGGCTAGACTTAGCGATCGCAACCCAGTCTTTATCTAAGCAAACAACGGGCGCTTGATGTTCAGGTAACTTCTCAACTAGATGCTGTTGGGTTAGCAGCAGGGAAACTTGAGCATCTGCAAGCATAAAACTCAGACGGTCTTGGGGATACTCTGGGTCAAGTGGTACATAAGCGCCACCCGCCTTGAGAATACCAAGTAATCCCACCACCATCTCCAAAGAACGCTCCACACATATCCCCACCAGCACATCTGCGGACACTCCCAAAGACTGCAAGTAATGCGCTAACTGGTTAGCACGACAATTCAACTGCTGGTAAGTCAGTTGTTGATTCTCAAACACTACCGCCACAGCATCGGGGGTGCGTTCCACCTGTTCTTCAAACAACTGATGAATACATTTATCTTGGGGATAATCTACGCTTGTATCATTCCACTCAACTAATAACTGTTGCTGCTCAGATGCTGTGAGCATTGGTAATTGAGAAATCCGCTCTTGAGGATTAGCAACAATAGCTTCTAGCAATGTCACAAAATGACCAGTTATCCGTTCAATTGTGTTGCTATCAAACAAGTCAATGTTGTATTCCCACCCTCCCACTAAACCAGTGGTAGTGTTTTCCATTGATAAAGTTAAATCAAACTTAGCGATCGCACTTTCTATGGACAAGGAACTGACAGTTAACTCAGTCAACTCTACTTCAGTTATAGGGGCATTATTGAGAACGAACATCACCTGAAATAGTGGTGTATAGCTGAGATCCCGTTCTGGCTGCAATGCTTCCACCAACATTTCAAAGGGCAAATCTTGATGTGCGTATGCGGACAGTGCCATTTCCCGGATACGCGGGAGTAATTCGTTAAAACTAGGATTTTCAGATAAATCAGTCCGCATGACTAAGGTGTTGACAAAAAAGCCAATTAGCCCTTCTATCTCGGTGCGATCGCGGTTGGCAATTGGTGTCCCCACTAAAATATCTGTTTGTCCCGTGTAGCGGTAAAGCAGAGTATTATAAGCCGCCAACAAAGTCATAAACAAAGTTACCCCTTGCTGTTGACTTAACTGCAACAACCGTTGAGTTAGTTCACTAGACAAAGCAAACTCAAGATATGCGCCATTGAAAGTCTGTACAGCAGGTCTAGGTCTATCTGTGGGTAATGGCAAGAATGTGGGTGCATTTGCCAATTGTTTTTCCCAGTAACTTAATTGGTTTTGTAGAACCTCCCCTTGCAACCATTGTCTTTGCCATAAGGCAAAATCTGCGTACTGAATCGGCAGTGGTAACAAGGGTGAAAGTTCACCTTGAGAATAAGCGTTGTACAGTGCTTGAAACTCCTCAATAAACACACTTATTGACCAGCCATCACTGACAACGTGGTGCATACACACTAATAACCACTGCTCTGTAGGAGAAAGCACTATTAATGTCGCTCTGATTAATGCATCATCAGCTAAATCAAAAGGAAGAAACGCTTGTTCTTGGACTAATTTCTGTGCAGCAGTTTTTTGTTCTGTTACGGGTAAATGCTTTAACTCAACAACTGATAGTGTCCAAGGTATATTTTCCTGTTCCCTGTTCCCTGTTCCCTGTTCCCTCCAATTGTGAATGATTTGAGTAGCTTGTCCATCAACTGTGATGAAGTTAGTGCGTAATGCTTCGTGGCGATGAATAATTTCACTTAAGCTTTGTTCTAAGGCGACAACATTAAGAGTTCCTACTAAACGCAACCCGAAAGGGATGTTGTATGAGGCACTGTTCGGCTCGAACTGGTCTAAAAACCATAAACGCTGTTGAGGATAAGACAGTGGTAAGTTTGCATTCTCTGCCCGCCTTAAGATGCTTGGTGCAGCTAGTTCTAAGTCTTGTTGCTGCAACTGTTGAATGTTATTCGATAGTTCAGCGATCGTTGGTGCAGCAAATAGCGATCGCAATGGCAGTTCTACTTTCAAGCTGCTACGCACACGGGAAATAAGTTGCGTTGCTAATAGTGAGTGTCCCCCTAACTCAAAGAAGTTATCATGTCTGCCTACAAGGTCTACTTTTAGGACTTGTTGCCAAATCAGTGACAGTATTTCTTCGATGGGGTTGCGTGGGGCGACATATTTCTCTAATAATTCACTACTTGGCTCTGGTGCTGGTAAAGCGCGACGGTCTATTTTGCCATTGGGGGTTAGGGGTAAAGACTCCAGGACGACTATTGCCGAAGGAACCATGTAGTCTGGTAACTTTTCCTTGAGGTTGCTACGCAGTTCGCTAATTGTGAGTGTTACTTGTGGTTTAGGTACGATGTAGGCAACTAAGCGCTTGTCACCAGGGGTATCTTCACGAGCTATGACATAAGATGCTTGCACATGGGGATGTTGGCTTAGTGCTACTTCTATTTCTCCCAACTCAATGCGGAATCCCCGGATTTTTACTTGGTTATCGATACGCCCCAGATATTCTATATTTCCATCTGGTAAATAACGAGCCAAGTCCCCAGTTTTATATAATTTTGAATTGTTAAAGGGATTGGGAATAAATTTTTCTTGTGTTAACTCTGGTCGGTTCAAGTAGCCTCTTGCTAATCCTGCACCACCAATGTGTAGTTCTCCTGATACACCTACAGGTACTGGTTGTAAGTTTTGGTCTAGTATGTATATCTGGGTATTAGAAATTGGGCGACCAATAGAAATCAAGCTCTCGCTGGATTCGAGTTGACATATTGATGACCAAATAGTAGCCTCTGTTGGCCCATAAAGATTCCACAAAGAAGCGCTCCTAGAAAGCAATTTACTAACTAGATCCCAAGGTAAAGCTTCACCCCCGCAAAGTATTTTTAGATCGCTAAATTGGTAGTTGGAGTCTAAAAGCAATCTCCAAGTAGCTGGAGTTGCTTGCATAATTGTTGCCTTAGACTTAACTAACAAATCAAATAACTCTCTTCCATCAAGGGTCACGTCACGACGGGCTATGACTAGACATGCACCTACAGTTATGGGCAGAAAAATTTCTAAGGCAGCAATATCAAAGGAAATAGTAGTGACCGCAAGCAGTGTATCTTGTTTTGTTATTCCTGGGCGCTGCTGCATAGCAGATAGGAAATTACTCACAGCCGTATGTGAAATTTGCACACCTTTGGGCTGGCCTGTAGAACCGGAAGTATAAATCACATAAGCTAAGTTACTAGCTTGGACATTAGTGATGGGATTTCCTTGAGGCAACTGAGAAATCAACTGCCAGTTAGTATCTAAGCTTACAAGCTGCGCCTGACATTGAGGTAATTTTCCAACTAAATGCTGTTGGGTAAGCAGCACTGAAACTTGAGCATCTTCCAAGATAAAGTGCAAACGCTCTTGCGGATACTCTGGGTCAAGTGGTACGTAAGCACCACCCGCCTTGAGAATACCAAGTAATCCCACCAGCATCTCTAAAGAACGCTCTATACATATCCCCACCAGTATGTCGGCTCCCACACCCAAAGACCGCAAATAATGCGCCAACTGGTTAGCACGACAATTTAACTCGTAGTACGTCAATTGTTGATTGTCAAAGACCACTGCCACGGCATCGGGTGTACGCTCTACTTGCTCCTCAAACAACTGATGGATACATTTATCGAAGGCGTAATCTACTTGAGTATCATTCCACTCGACTAATAACTGTTGCTGCTCAGATGCTGTGAGCATTGGCAATTGGGAAATCCGCTCGCTGGGATTTGCCACGATCGCTTCAAGTAGAGTCAGAAAATGACCAGTCATCCGTTCGATAGTACTACTATCAAACAAGTCAGTGTTGTACTCCCACCACCCAAACAGCCCATTGGGAGTATTTTCCATTGATAAAGTTAAATCAAACTTTGACGTGGTGATTCCTATTGGCAAGCCACTGACACTTAACTCAGTCAACTCTATTTCAGACATGGGAGCGTTCAGGAGAACGAACATCACTTGGAACAATGGTGTATAGCTGAGATCCCGTTCTGGTTCCAATGCTTCCACCAACGTCTCAAAGGGCAAATCTTGATGAGCATAAGCGGATAATGCCATTTCTCTGAGGCGCAGGAGTAATTCTTTAAAACTGGGGTTCCCTGCTAAATCAGTCCGCATTACTAAAGTATTGACAAAAAAGCCAATTAACCCTTCAATTTCCGAGCGATCGCGGTTAGCAATTGGTGTCCCCACCAAAATATCTGATTGTCCCGTGTAGCGATAAAGCAGGGTATTATATGCCCCCAACAAAGTCATGAACAGGGTGCAACCTTGCTGTTGACTTAGCTGCAACAACCGTTGAGTTAACTCAACAGACAGAGTAAACACATGATATGAGCCATTGAAAGTCTGCACAGCAGGTCTGGGTCTATCTGTGGGTAGTGGCAAGAATGTGGGTGCATTTGCCAACTGTTTTTCCCAGTAACTCAAATGGTTTTGTAGAACCTCTCCTTGCAACCATTGTCTTTGCCAAATTGCAAAATCTGCGTACTGAATCGGCAGTGATAACAAGGGTGACGGTTGACCTTGAGAATAAGCATTATACAGTGCTTGTAACTCCTGGACAAACACACCTATTGACCAGCCATCACAGACAACGTGGTGCATACTCACTAATAAGCACTGTTCTTTTGAAGACAGCATTACTAATGTCGCTCTGATTAAGGCATCATTTGCTAAGTCAAAAGGCTCAATTGCTTTTTGTTCCAGTAATTTCTGTGCAGCAGTTTGTTGTTCTGTTAAGGGTAAATGCTGCAAGTCAACAACTGCAACTGTCCAATTTGTTTGAGTTTGAATGATTTGTGTTGGCTTTCCATCAACAGTAACAAAATTGGTGCGTAAGACTTCATGGCGATCGATAAGTTCTTTTAAACTTTGTTCTAAGGCGGCAACATTAAGAGTTCCTACTAGACGCAAACCAAGGGCGATGTTGTATAAGGCACTGTTCGACTCTAACTGGTTTAAAAACCATAAACGCTGTTGAGCATAAGACAGTGGTATTTCTGTATTCTCTACCCGCCTTAAGATGGGTGGTGCTGACAGTTCTATATTTTGCTGCTGTAATTGCTGAATTGATGATGCTAACTCGGCAATTGTTGGTGCAGAAAATAACTCACGCAATGATATTTCTACTTTCAATCTGCTACGCACACGCGAGATGAATTGCGTCGCTAGTAGGGAATGTCCTCCTAGTTCAAAGAAGTTGTCATGTCTGCCTACAAGCTCTAATTTCAGAACTTGTTGCCAAATTACTGCCAGGATTTCTTCGATGGGGGTGCGCGGAGCTACATATTTCTCTGATAATTCACTAGTTGGCTCTGGTAGAGCGCGACGATCTATTTTGCCGTTGGGGGTTAGGGGTAAAGATTCTAAGATGGCGATCGCACTTGGTATCATGTATTCTGGTAGCTTTTCTTTAAGGAAGCTACGCAGTTCTTGAACTGTGGGTGTCTGCTCTGGTTGCAGTACGATATAGGCTACTAGGCGCTTGTCACCCCTGTTATCTTCACGAGCTATGACACATGATGCTTGCACATGGGGATGTTGGCTTAGTACTGCTTCGATTTCTCCCAACTCAATGCGAAATCCCCGGATTTTTACTTGGTTGTCGATGCGCCCCAAGTATTCGATATTACCATCTGGCAGATAACGTGCTAAGTCCCCAGTTTTATACAGACGCTCTCTCCCCCTGCTCCCCTGCTCCCCTGCTCCCCTGCTTCTACTAAAGGGGTTGGGGATGAATTTTTCTTGTGTTAACTCGTTTCGGTTGAGATAACCTCGCGCCACTCCCGCACCACCAATGTGTAGTTCTCCTGGTACACCAATTGGTACTGGTTGTAATTGCGAATCTAAAATGTAGATTTCTGCATTGGCAATTGGACGACCAATGGTAACTTTCTCGTCCTCTGGAGTGCATTTGGCTATTGTGGCACAAACACTCGCTTCTGTCGGGCCGTAGGCGTTGAAGAAGTTTCTGCCTTTTGACCATTGTCGCATCAGATCCAGAGGACAGGCTTCTCCGGCGACAACGATCGCTTGCAATGTTGGCAGTTCTTCTACTGGCAGGACTGCTAAGGCTGATGGTGTTAGGGTGACATGGGTAATGCCATCATTCTTTAATCGCTCAATTAAAGGCATACCCGGCATTATCGAGTCTTTTGTTCCTAAGTAAAGTCTTGCCCCCGATCCCAAAGCCATCAAGATTTCTGATATGCAAGCATCAAAACTGAAGGAGGCAAACTGGAGAACTCGACTATCACCAGACAAACCGAAAACCTGAATCTGAGCTTGAGCAAGATTGCACAATCCACTATGCTCAACCATTACCCCTTTGGGTTTGCCTGTGGAGCCGGATGTGTAAATCACATTTGCTAGATCGGCACTCTTTACTACCTCAATCAGGTTGTTCTGTTTGTTTTGCAGAATTTCTGACCAGACTTCATCTAAACAAATCAGTTTTGCCTGATACTCAGGTAGTCGATCCAGGAGTCGCTGTTGACTTATTAATACTGGAACTTGAGCGTCTTCGAGCATGAATTTCAGACGGTCTTTAGGATATTCTGGGTCAAGTGGTACATAAGCCCCACCCGCCTTGAAAATTCCTAGTATTCCTACCACCATCTCTAAAGAACGCTCCACAGATATCCCTACCAGCACCTCGGGCCCCACTCCCAAAGACCGCAAATAATACGCCAACTGGTTAGCACGACAATTCAATTCGCGGTACGTCAATTGTTGGTTCTCAAACACCACCGCCACAGCATCGGGTGTACGCTCTACTTGCTCCTCAAACAACTGATGAATACATTTATCGAAGGCGTAGTCTACTTGAGTATCATTCCACTCAATTAATAACTGCCGTTCCTCAGATTGTGTGAGCATTGGTAATTGGTCAATTCGTTGCTGGGGATTTGCCACAATTGCTGAAAGCATTGTTACAAAATGCCCCATCATCCGCGCGATCGCACTGTCATCAAATAAGTCGGTGTTATAATTCCACGTACCTTTGAGTGAGTCTGTGCCCTCAAGAATGGTTAAGGTTAAATCAAAGGCGACTCCTTTAGACTCTGGAATCATTGATTCCAAAATCAAATCATCATTAATATCTATATTCTGGTAAGAGCAATTCCAAATTAAGGCTACCTGATAGAGTGGCGAAAAACTGGGGTTGCGGACAGGTTGTAGTTGCTCTACTAACAGGGGAAAGGGATAATCTTGATGGTCTTGGGCATCTAATACACAAGAGTGCGATCGCTCCAGCAACTCTTCAAAGGTGGGATTTCCTGAAAGTTCTCCTCGCAAGACCACAGGATTAGCAAAGTGACCGACAATATTTTCAAACTCTGAACGGCTCCGATTCTCCATTGGAGAGCCAATTAAAATATCTTCTTGATTGGTATAACGTCGTAATAGTATTTGTAATGCTGTTAATAAAAGAATATATAGAGAGGCACTTTCTCTCGTCGCCAATTCTGTGAGCTTTTGCCGCAGTTCTTTCTCAACAGTAAAAAAGCGGGAAGCACCATTGTATGTTTTGGTCTGAGGTCTTGGTCGATCTGTTGGCAAATTTAGTAATGGCAACTCACCAGATAGTTGTTGCTGCCAATAAGTCCACAAACTTTCTCCATCTGAACTGGCGAGCATTTGCTCTGACCAGTTGATGTAATCTTTATACTGATAATTTTGTGTTGATAGTTGGGCTGTTTCACCTGTGGCGTAGGCGTAGCCCGTCGTAGACATCGCTTTATACAAAGCTTGGAGTTCACCGATCATGATTTCTAAAGAACAGAAATCTCCCACTATCTGATGCAGCGTGATTAGGAGAATATGTTCTTTGGTTGCTAATTTATCAGTTTTAATATGGTTAATTAATAAATCAAAGCGCAATATCGGGCCTTGTTCTAAGTCGAAGGGGCGATCGCTTTTTTCTGAAAGCCAATTGTTTACATCATCTTGTCCAAGATCGAAAACTTCTTGGATGCTAAAGTCAACTTGCTGATTTTCGTAAACTGTTTGCACAGGTTCGCCATCAATGGTTGCAAAGGTAGTCCTCAAAAGTGGATGCCTTTCCACTAGAGCTTGTGCTGCCTGTTTCAGGGCAGGAATATCTAAATTTGTAACTAATTTTGCTGCATACGTGACGTTGTAAGCAGTACTGTTGGGTGCTAATTGATATAAAAACCAGAGTGCCTTTTGAGCGTGAGATAAAGGATAATTTGCAGAGCGATCGCTACTCTGGGATAAAATGCGGATAATTTCTGGTTCCGATTGCTTAATTTCCTCCAATAATTCAGGGGGGAGTGATTTTTCAGGCGATCGATAGCGCAGTTTGTCTCCATCAACCCAAAGTTCAACATTCTTTGCTGAAAGATTTTCTAGAAGCTTTATTAAATTCATGATTCTACTCTAATCGATACTAATAATAAACTATTATTTTCCTCTAAAGCTACCTTAAATTCTTACAGTCTTAGCCAAGAGGAAAGTTAATATTAACTATAATTTCTGATACTTATGACTATCAGGAATTTGCTTTCCCAATGATATATGTTACTAGTTTTCAATGGAAGTTTACTTTTAAATAAGCAGAGTTTGTTTATTTAAAGATGTACTTTTTAATTGAATCTATGAATTATCTCACCTTAGTAAAAAAAATACAATACCAATTAAGACAGTTAAGAGGACAGTTAAGAGGACAGTTAAGACAGTTAAGACAGTTAAGACAGTTAAGAGATATCCACTCGGTAAATTGGGGTAAAAACAAAAAATAAAATGTAAATTGGTTTATACTGCGTTATAGAATATGAGACATAGTTATAGAATATGAAACGTAGCGCAAAAATTATTTGCTGAAAACTTATTAACTGCTGCCAACTCTCGACACCAAGGAGATTTCAGCAGATTTAATGAATGCGTCATAGTAGAAATATTGGGCTAAATAATACCTTCACAAGCATGTTTACAGATTTGTGATAAAAAGCCTATAATTCTCCAAAAAGCCCAACAATTACACTAGGTCAACTTGCTATTTTATTTATGGCTATAATGCTTATTTAGTAAGAAATTGAGCCTTAAAACTACTTCCATATAACTAGCTTAATTATTAGCTAAAGTCTTAGTTTAGTTTCAGAATATGCCAACCCAAGTTGTTCAAGCTCAACCTTCACCAAATGCTTTTTTAGGTTTTATTCAATTTTGGAAAGACGTAAAAGCAGTCGCACAACCTTACTGGTATCCATACGAGCCAGGAGACAGAGCATTTTCAGAGGTGATTCGCTCATGGGGAATGCTTATTCTCCTGATATTATTAATAATTGTGCTTGTTGGTGCAAATGTTTTTAATAGCTTTATTAATCGCTATTTGGCGGATATCATCATTCAAGAGAAGGAAATCTCTAAATTTTATGATGCTTTACTGCTTTATGGTTCAGCTCTAGCATTAGGAACTCTCTTAGCCGGGTTCTCCAGACTAGTGAGAAAAAAAATTGCTCTAGATTGGTATCAATGGCTGAATAATCAGATTTTATCAAAATATTTAAACAGTCGAGCTTATTATAAAATTAACTTTAGGTCTAATATTGATAATCCAGATCAACGTTTATCTCAAGAAATCGAACCCATTGCAAGCAATGCTTTAAGTTTTTCAGCTACTCTCCTGGAAAAAATACTGGAGATGACAGCTTTTTTATTAATTCTTTGGTCAATCTCTGAGTCTGTTGCACTGATTTTAGTTACTTATACGGTTATAGGCAATTTTATTGCTGTCTACTTGACCCAAGAATTAAATAAAATTAATCGAGAAGAACTCGAAGCGAAAGCTGACTACACCTATTGCCTGACTCATTTACGCACTCATGCTGAATCAGTAGCTTTTTTTCGAGGAGAGAAGCAGGAATCAAATATTATTGCCCGTCGATTTAGTAATTTGATAAAAAATGCTAAACGCAAAATTGATTGGGAGAAGAATAGCGAGATTTTTAATAGAGGTTATCAATCTGTAATTCAAATATTTCCATATATAGTATTTGGTCCTTTACAAATTAGAGGTGAAATGGAATTTGGAGAAATTATCCAAGCATCTACATGTTGCTATTTTTTCGCTAATGCTTTAGGTGATTTAATTAATGAATTTGGGAATTCTGGGAGATTTTCTAGCTATGTTGAACGGTTATCTGAATTTTCAAATGCTTTAGAAGAAGTAACTAGAGAACCAGAAAATGTTAGTACTATTAAAACAATAGAAGAAAACCATCTCGCTTTTGAGAATGTCACCTTACAAACGCCTAACTATGAACAGGTAATCTTTGAAGATTTGTCGTTGTCGATTCCGCCAGGTGAAGGTTTATTGATTGTTGGACCAAGTGGTCGAGGTAAAAGTTCTCTATTGAGAGCGATCGCTGGTTTGTGGAATGCTGGGACTGGCCGCCTAGTGCGACCTCCTTTAGAAGAAGTCTTGTTTTTACCCCAACGTCCTTACATAATTTTGGGAACTTTGCGCGAACAGTTACTTTATCCTAATACTAATCGTCAGATAACTGACGTAGAACTCAAAGCAGTGTTACAACAAGTCAACCTGCAAAACTTACTTAGTCGAGTCGATGGCTTTGATACTGAAGTTCCTTGGGAGAATATATTATCGATAGGAGAACAACAACGCTTGGCGTTTGCACGACTGTTAGTGACTCATCCTAGCTTTACTATATTAGATGAAGCAACGAGTGCTTTGGATTTGAAAAATGAAGGAAGTTTATATCAACAGTTGCAATCAACGAAAACAACATTTATAAGTGTTGGACATCGGGAAAGCCTGTTTGATTATCACCAATGGGTTTTGGAATTGTCACAAGATTCTAGTTGGAAACTTGTGACTGTTCAGGATTATCGAAATCACAAAGCAAGTATTACTAAATCCCCAAAAGCTGCTCAAATCAAAATAGATGATTCATCTCAATATAAAGCTACAAATAAGTCACAAATAAGCACAAACAAAAAGCTTACTCATAAAGAAATGAATGAACTAACGTACTATTCCCTTAGCACTATTAGAAGCAAGGCAAGCAAAGGAGAGTGTATAACTACTAAGGACGGCGTTAGCTATGGATATGATAAAGATCCCAAAGTATTGAAATGGGCGAGAGTTTAATCGCCGCTATCCTTGAGAAGTCAATAAAGTAGTTTGTTCAAACAGTTAAAATACTTAAACTTTTTAATTAAATAATCATGCGAAGGAAGGGAAGAAAGCAGTCTCCTCTTCTTCCAATTATTAATGCCAAAAATTTGGACAGGATAAATATTAAATAACTTTTTAATAAAAAATACATTAAAAATTTGTATCGATTTCTATTTTGAGAAAAACCTAATTTACAAGATATGAATGACAAATTTTCCATGCTAAAGACAACCCAGTGGCAAGCAGTAAATGACTGCGAGATGAATTCTAAAAACTTTCAAGCATTGCTGAAAAATGAGATTCCATCAATTCGTATTTCTCAATTTGCTTCATTTGAAGAATGCCATAAAATAGCTATGGCAATTGAAAAAGTTGGGTTTGATTTTTATAGAAATGTAGAACCACCAATAGGAAGAATTGGAATTACCCAATTTGAATATAGAAATAGGGATAAGTCGGGATACTTTGATGCGGTTGAAAAAGCTACGATAACTTATAATAAGGTAACTTCTTTATCTTTTGATCCGCTAAAACGGTTAGGAACAATTCTCCATCAGAATGTATCAAATAAAGTACAAACTGCTTATGAAAATGAAGTATATGGGTATTATTTTGCAGGATTGATACGTCATATCAATGTTGCCTTGCTGCACATAGACTTTGCCCCATTAGATGCTCCAGATTGGGGAATAGGAAATGTTACCTCACAGCTAGTATGGAATTTATATGTAAAAGCGCCTACCCAAGGTGGTATATGCAAAGTCTACAACCGTCAGTGGCAACCCGAAGATGAAAAATATAAAATTCCTGGTTCGTATGGCTACGATTTTTCCTTAATAGCTAACTCACAAGTAAAGCATAATATTCCACTAACAGGGGATTTGGTTATCTTTAACAGCCGTAATTTTCATGAAGTCTTGCCAGGCATTGGAGAACGTATAACAATTAGCTCTTTTATTGGACAAAAACCTAGAGGAGATTTAGTTCTTTGGTCGTAAGTAGAACGACTTGAAAAAACCAATCTATGTTAAGTAATGTAAGAAAAATAAGATTCAGTTCATAGTAAGGACTTTAGTCCTTTCTTGAGAACTAAAGTTCTCACTACAAACCTTTAATTATTTACCCTGTTCTACTTAAAGGCAAAAAAATTAGAACCTATAAAGGATAAAAGTAGCGGTGCGATGTAGAAGTTGAGTGTTATTTGTTTGTGTACTAGCGAATTCTATTCGCCCAATACCTTCTAAACATTCTCTAAGGAGTTAGTCAATATCGTGAGATGGAAATATATCAATCAGAATTAAATCATGTCGCTAATTACCAAAGTTGATGAATTATTCGCCCGGTAGATAAACTTGTATTCAGCAAGCACAAGCAAACCTCGTGTTGCTGAATATGGGTATGAATTGAGTTTGACCAAAGTTGAAATTTAAATGTAAGGAACTGTATTATGACTGCTGCTTCTAACCAGATTAAATCGCCGGTGTGGGATAACAAACAAGAGTATCCCTTAACTACAGAATCTTTAAAAATGCTGCTTGAACAGCAAATTCCTCTGATTCGACTGAAAGAATTTGCCACGCCCGAAGAGTGTGAGATGTTATATGCTCAATCTCAATTGCTTAACTTTAACGCTTATGAAGATGTGAGTCCTAAAATTGAAAAAGTTGGCATTACAGTGTTTGAATACAACAGCATTAGTAAAGCAGGTTATTTTAAAGAAGTAAAAAAAGCTACTAAATTAAGAGACTCTATTACATCAGCCTCCTTCAATCCATTGGAGCGCATAATGGAGAAGTTCCGAGAGTGCGGCGCGAAGGTGCGAATTGCTTCTGAACCATTCTACGGGAGTTATTATGCAGGATTGATCAGAAAAATAGAGCATGGTACCCAACTTCATATTGACTTTGCTCCTTTGGAGCAATCTGAATGGGAAATTTGTACAATTACTGCTCAACTTTCCTGGACTTTGTACTTGAAATTGTCTGACAATAATCAAGGTAAAACGTGCATTTACGATCGCCGTTGGAAACCAGAAGATGAGCAATATAAACTCGATTCCTACGGATATAGTGATACGGTAATTGCGGATGCAGACATGATCTCGTTCCAACCTTATGTCGGAGATGTATTGCTTTTCAATACAAGCAACTTTCACTATGTTGAGCCGATGCATGGGCAACGTGTGGCTTTCACTTCCATGATTGGATTACTTCCTAACGGAGAAATTATTTTCTGGTCTTGATAGGAGGCAGGGGAGCAGGGGGCAGGAAGCAGGGGGAATAGAAAATTCTAGTAACCATAATTAACAATCCATCACCCTGGCTCATAAAACGCTAATCCCCCTGCACCCTGCCCTCTGCTCCCTGCCCCCTGCCTGCCCCCTGTCCAAATATAGTGAGGTAATGATTCATGCCCAAAGCAGCTGTGATGACTGCACCTAATCAACCAGTTGAAGTTCAACAATTACCAGACCCAATTCTGGAAAAGGGTGGAATCATTATTGAAACCTTATATTCTGAGGTTTGTGGAACTGATGTACATTTACTACGTGGGCATTTAGAGGGAGTACCCTATCCAATCATCCCTGGCCACTTCAGTGTTGGTCGTGTGGTGGAAACAGGTGGTCAGGTTAGCGATGTCAATGGTAAATTAATTCAGCCTGGGGCGATCGCAACTTTTCTTGATGTTCACGAAACTTGTTACAACTGCTGGTATTGTCTAGTAGCCAAAGCATCCACTCGCTGTCCACAACGCAAGGTTTATGGTGTCACCTACTCAGCCAAAGATGGATTGCTAGGTGGTTGGTCTGAACTGATTTACCTCAAACCTGGGGTTAAAGTTCTAACTTTACCCGAAGAAGTCTCACCAAAGCAATTCATTGCTGGGGGATGTGCTTTACCAACTGCACTACATGCGATAGATCGAGCGCAGATTCAAATTGGTGATGTTGTCGTGGTGCAGGGTTGCGGGCCTGTGGGTTTGAATGTGGCAATTCTAGCTTTACTCTCAGGTGTGGGCAAAGTAATTGTCATTGATAAATATGAGAGTCGATTATTAGTTGCCAAATCTTTCGGCGTAGATGAAACCCTTGTAATTCAAGCTAACGATCCACGACAACATCTTGAGCGAGTTTTGGAATTGACGCACGGACACGGTGCTGATGTCACTATTGAAGCCACAGGCATTCCCATTGCTGTTAAAGAGGGCTTAAATATAACTAGAAATGGAGGTCGCTATGTTATTGTCGGGCATTACACTAACACGGGTGAGATTCTCATCAATCCACATTTAGAGATTAATCTAAAACATATTGATATTCGCGGAACTTGGGGAATTGATTTCAGCCATTTTTACAGAATGATTGAATTACTAAAACGTCATAGTGATTCCAGTAAAAATATTGCTTGGGAAAGTATAATCAGTCGTTCATACACACTACAAGAAATTAATCAAGCGCTGGCAGATGTTGAGCAAGGCTCTGTATTAAAAGCTGTGATTCAACCTAATCTACCTTGATGCCACCATATCAAATGACTTAGAGAATAGGGAAAAGATATGCTCGGAAATTTACAAATTGCCTTTATCGGCGGTGGGACGATGGGCGAAATGATAATGGCTAGATTGCTATCAACAAAAATTGTTGAAAAACCTGAGCTAATTATTGTCAGCGATCCATTGCCTGCACGTTGCCTTCATTTAGAAAAGGAATATGAAATACGTACTACAACCTGCAATATAGAAGCTGTCCAAGGTGCATCTATTGTGATATTAGCAGTGAAGCCGCAGGTTCTAGCCTCTGTTATGGCTATGCTGAAGGATAAAATTTCACCTGATGCTTTAGTAATTAGTATTGTGGGTGGAGTGAGTATTCCATCTCTGTGCCAAGGGTTGAATCATCCTGCTGTTGTCCGTACAATGCCGAATATTGCAGTCCAAGTTGGTCATGGGACTACGGTGTGGAGCGCATCATTAAGTGTGACAGAGATACAGCGATCGCATACCCAAGTCATTTTACAAGCGTTGGGCAAAGAATTTGTTACCCAAAATGAACATTACCTTGATATGGCAACGGCGTTGAGTAGCGCGGGAACTGGATTTATATTTCTGTACATCGAGGCGATGATTGATGCTGGGGTTCAGATGGGTTTAACTCGGACACAAGCCGAAGAACTAACATTGCATACGATTGCTGGCAGCGTAGAACTTATGTTGCAGACTCATGAACATCCAGCAGTCTTACGAAATAAGGTAACTAGTCCTGGAGGAGTGACTGCTGTTGGCCTTTACGAGTTAGAAAAAGGTGGTATGCGAACTGTTATTTCTAATGCAGTGCTTACTGCCTTGAGCCGCACTCAACAATTAGGTAATAATATTAGTTGAAAAACTATGCTCGACTGGAAAGATAGTTCCGAGTTGTAAGTGCTGAGTAGAGGTTCCTCACTCGGTACTTATTACTGATTATCCCGCGCTAAAAACAAGAAGGATATGTTTTTACCTTCTATCCTACTTCTGTAGTTAATATTGTCAAAATCAAAAATACTTTAACAAGAGACGAAATTGGCCTCACAGATTATGATAACTGGTAATGTGTAACAACAGTAATAACATTAATATAATCGGGATTTTTAATACAATAATATTTATGAGTCGGATTATGGTCAGGCGTTTAGCATAAAATCTGGTCTATCATCACTTTAACACCTTGTTAAATAATCGTTCTCAAAGTTAAAAGTCGAATAGAGAGATTTATCTATGTCTACAGTACTTGCTTATCTTGAAGATACATATAAATTCACTGATAATGCTCACATTGAGTATGTTGCCGATGATGAACGGGGTTCTTTTTGTGTATTAGATAGCACTGTGTTTTATCCGCAGGGTGGTGGCCAGCCCTCAGATATAGGCAATATTGAAGCAAAAGGAGTTCAGCTTCCAATCAGTTTCGTAAGCTTTGTAGATGGAGATGTTCGTCATTATGGAGATTTTTCATCTATATCCTTAGAAAAAGGGGAAGAGGTAACTTTATATGTTGATGAAGCCCATCGTATGCAAAATGCTAAGGCTCATACAGCTGGACATCTTATGTACACCATAATCGAATCCCTAGATAAAAATCTAATCGCAGTTAAAGGATATCATTTTCCAGATGGTTCCTATGTGGAGTTTCAAGGAAGCCCTGCGTTTGAAAATACGGAAATATTTATCGCTGAAGTTAATACAAAAATTAGTGAAGCTTTAAATGAAGCTACTAGTGTAGAAGTTTCACTGATTACACCAGAAAAATTAGCAGTACGTTGGTCTAACATACCCAATAATTTACCTCCAGGAAAACCTTTAAGAGTAGTGACAATTGACAATTTCCATCCCACTCCATGTGGGGGGACTCATTTAAAATCACTTAATGAATTAAAAAGTGTAATAGTTACTAAAGTAAAACGTCAAAAAGGAAATCTCAAGATCAGTTATAAATTTGAGTAGATTTAAACGTATCTCCTCAATAATTCGAGGTAGGCAATAATTCTGCTTGCCATGACCAACCTAAGAGGTTGTTTGAAAAGTGTTTCGCTGTGACTTTAGGCACTTTTAGATCCCCCCTAACCCCCCTTAAAAAGGGGGGAACCAGAATTAAAGTCCCCCTTTTTAAGGGGGATTTAGGGGGATCTAAAATTTTTGATACTGACAATAGAACTTTTCAAACATCCTCTAAGGAATGAAGAGAAACTTGGAAGCTAGTAATAGTTGCCAGAAGTAGAATTATTTTAGCCTTAAAGGTGAGCTGCGCCTACGCACACATACTCAAAAAAGTTAATTTCCAACTTCTGAGTAGTGGCAAGAAGAAATTGCTTAAATCCCCAAATTTTAAAAAATTTGGGGGATTTTTTTGTTTACGAATGAATAATTCATGATCTAAACTGGTCAATTACGCAGACTCGAATGTGCTTGGGAAATTGAACAGGCGATTGTTGCAACTTATCAAGTGCAAAGTGAAGTTTCAGCAGTCTGTCCGCCTACGTAGACCTTATTTGTATAACCGCAAATTTCATTCATTCGCATATAAGATTACTCAAAGACTACTGTTCTATTACCATATACTAATACACGATTTTGCAAGTGCGATCGCACCGCTCTTGCTAATACAACTCTCTCCAAATCTTTGCCTTTTCTCACCAAATCATCAACTTCATCCCGGTGACTAACTCGCACCACATCCTGTTCAATAATTGGGCCTGCATCTAAATCAGCAGTGGCATAATGAGCCGTCGCCCCAATAATTTTTACCCCACGTTCAAAAGCTCGGTGATAGGGATTTGCTCCGATAAAAGCTGGTAAAAATGAGTGATGAATATTAATAATTTGCGGAAATTGACTAATAAAATCTGCACTAACAATCTGCATATATTTCGCCAACACAACTAAATCTATTTTGTACTGGCGTAGTAATTCTAGTTGTTGGGCTTCTTGTTCTGATTTATTGTCTTTAGTAATAGGAATGTGCTGAAAGTCGATATTAAATTGCTCTGCCACTACCTTTAAATTAGAATGGTTACTAATAATTAAAGGAATTTCAGCCACAAATTCTTTAGCACGTTGTCGCCAAATCAAGTCAAATAGACAATGGTCTTGCCGACTTACCCAGATAGCTATGCGTGGTACTGTATCAGAAAAACGTATTTCCCACTTAGCGCCTAAAGGTTGGGCGATTGCATTAAAAGCAGGGGCAATAAATTCTCGCGGTAAATTGAACCCATCTAACTGCCATTCAATGCGCGTGAGGAATAACCCAGCGGCAAAGTCTGTATGCTGATCTGCATGGATAATATTACCACCGTTAGAGTAGATGAAATTGGCAAATTTCGCCACCAATCCCCGTTGATCTGGGCAGGAAATTAGCAGTGTTGCTGTCGGATTTGTCATAGTAACTTAGAAAAACTAGTGAGATTTGAAGTCAAATTGATGTTAAAAAGACGGCTATAAACCTCCAATTTCATTCGCCTTGGCTCTAAGTTGACTGTGCGTTACCGAAACATACCACAGAAAGTGTAATTGCTCATTTACCATTGGTCGGAGTTGGTAAAGGGGTGCTGAGTCCAGGTAGTTTCTGACTATTATCTACAGGTTGTTTCCACTCTGATAATTCCCGATTCACAGCATTTGCAAAATCTGTAGATACCAATAGTACATTTATATTTCCATCGGGTTTTGTAGCTGGATCGGCTTGAGCATACAAAAAGCTACCGTTAAAGTTAGATTTGCCCAAAATCAACTGATAGCTTTGTCGGTTTTTCAGGGTGATATTGATAGTTGCTTGGGGTTGATCTAAGGCAAATTCTCCAAGCTCTTTTGCTGGAGTTGATAAAGTGCGATCGCTATTACCTTTGACCAGCAAATCCATTAAATAAGAAACAATAGCGTCATTTGCTGGGCCAGATATCGGAGATTTGATTAACCACTTGGGGTTACTAGATTCAGGGCTACGTTCCAGATTCAAGGTGAGTTTTTTTGTCTTGACCGTTAATGACTGGACATCATCTTCTGCAAAAGAGAAAATTTTCTGCTTTTGCTCCTTGGTTTCTTCTCGCACAGTTGCGCCACGAATTTCATAGAAGTAAACAAAACCACCTAAACCCAGGGCTAGCAGTATCAAAATTAAAGTCGTTCGCGGCAATTTCATTTTTTGGTCATTGGTCATTGGTCATTGGTCATTTGTTATTGGTGAGGAGTTAATATTTATAACTCCTAACTCACTTTTTACCGTCGTTTCCACCAGAGAATAACTGCGATCGCAAACCCAATTAAGGGTAAAACTAATAAAGACGACACTATTAAAAGATTGCCTTGGGTAGTAGTCAGGGTTATTCGACGGTTTTTTGGTTCTTTGGGGCGAATGGAAAGGGGCTGTTGATCCTGTTGACTCAGCCAAGTAACTGAGTTGAGGAATACATCTCCATTTAGTTGCTGTTGAAACAAGCCATTAGTGGCGAAGTTAGAATTTCCTAAAACCACTAACCGTGACTCGGTGGCTGTTTGAGATGAGGGAGTGGGGGAAGGAGTAGGAGTAGGGGAGGTGGAGGGAGTGGGGGGAGCTTGAGCTTGGGTGGTTGGTGATGGTAGGGGTGAAGGTGTTGGTGAAGCTTGGGGAGTGGTAGCAGATTTAGCTGCTTGTTTTCTTGTTAAGGCAACACCCAAGGTAAGAGGCCCTTGGAGGTCTTTATCTGCATTAAACTCCAATTTTTCGCTTTGGAGGTCGCTTTCTGCCCAACTGCTGGGATAGGGTTTGGTTCGCAGCAAAGGAGTCGCTTCAACACCTGGTACAGAGGTAATTTCTAGTGGTCGTGCAACTGGATAAAAAGAATTACCGTTACCGAAATCTTTGGTAATTGGATGTTGTCCGTATTCTGTAACTAAGGGGGTGGCAGGGCCAAGTCCTATGACGCTTTCACCTGAAACATCGACTGCTAAACGATTATCTAAACGAACACCCCACTCTTGTAGCAAGCTGTTAAGTTTGGGATCGGTATTAGGGTCAATCATCAACAGTAAGTTACCGCCACGATTCAGATATTCTTGTAAGGCTTTGACTTCGCCCTCAAACAGCCCTCGCTTGGGGCCAGCTACTATGACGACAGCGGCATCTTGAGGAACTTTGGAGGTTTCTGCTAGATTCAGCGGAGATGTTGTAAAGTTTTTGTCGCCTAATCCCTGAACTGCTTGTGATATTGCATCTTTACCAGCCGAAAGTTGGCGTTCGCCATGACCTTGGAGTAAGTAAACTTTGGCTGTGGTTGAACTTGTTAGTTGTTGTAGGCGACTAGTTAATCTGATTTCTGACAGACGCTCATTTTGATTAACTGTTTGCACTAATTGCCGTTTATCACCAGATTCTAAATAAACTTCCCCATAATCTTTGACGCCAAACTTTTCTGCAAGTCCTGGTCTTGTTTGGGGGTCAATATACTCATATTTAAATTTTGAGCTTTGTCGTTGATAATTTTCTAGCAATTCTTGGTCTTGGGGATTCTGGTTAATATCAAACACCCACACTTTAACCGGCTGTGGTAATGCACTTACTAATTCCCGTGACTGGGGCGCAAGGGTAAACAATTGAGCTTCTGTTAAGTCTGCCCGCAAGTGATAGCGAGTTCCCAAAAAGTTAATCAATCCCAATATTGCCAATACTGCTAAAGTTGCCACTAGGGCATTAGTTCCAGCTTGGGTAGAACGACGCTTCCACCAGTTAGTCTGGTAGCTTTGCCATATTATCCCCAACCCACTAATCACAAGTCCTGCAATTATAAATGCTAATGGAATTAGTCCCCACTGTTCAGAGACTAATCCAACTGTTAAACCGACCGTAATTAGGAATGGGCCTAACCAAAATAAATATTTCCACAGTTTATTTTTTGCAACTATCTTCATGTTATTTGTCATTGGTCATTTGTCATTTGTCATTTGTCATTGGTCATTGGTCATTGGTCATTGGTCATTGGTCATTGGGCGTTGGTCTAAAAATAGTGACAAGTAAAAATATATGGACGAGAATTGAGTGACTAAAAATAAGTAAAGTAAGCAAGATAACTGAATAAATGGCAGCAAAGCGTTTCCAAGAATTACAGGTTTATCAATTATCAGAAAAGTTGGCTGATGACATTTGGAAAATTGTTGAAGGATGGAATTTTTTTGCAAAAGATACGATTGGTAAACAGATTGTACGTTCGGCAGATAGTATCGGTGCGAATATAGCAGAAGGTGTAGGAAGAGGTAGTTTTCAAGACAATAGACGTTTCATAAAAATAGCAAGAGGCTCTCTCAATGAAACTCAACATTGGTTAAGACGAGCTTACACTCGTAACCTTTTAACTACCGAACAGATAAATGCAATCAAAACAATCATTAACGAACTAGCACCAAAATTAAACTCCTACCTAAACTCAATTGGCAATGTACCAGATAACAAATGACCAATGACCAATGACAAATGACTATTGCCTTTGAAAGCGCAGTGCATCAATTGATTGAGCGGTGAGAAATATGCCCAAAAAAATATAACTGGCGAATAAAATGAAGGTGCTGGTATCAAAAATACCTTGGATTAAGGTGTTGTAATGTTTTAGCAAAGATAGATAACCTAAAGCTTCGCCGATGGGGCCAGGGACAATTTTGCCGATTAAATCAATCAATAACAATAATAAGATTACTGCAAAGGTAAGAACGGCAGACAGAATTGTGCTGTCTGTTAATGAGGAAATAAACATTCCTACAGATAAAATTGCTGCTGCTAGCAAGATTAATCCCAAATGACCCAATAAGGGAATTGAGGGTGCCATTGGTGGATTTGAGCTGCTGATAGCGATCGCTTCAAACACTAGCATGGGTATGACCATCGAGGTAAAAAATGTTAGCACGCCTAATAATTTACCTACAGCTACCGCCCAATTGGTGATTGGTGAGGTGGCTAACAGTTCTAAAGTACCCCGCTTCCGTTCTTCGGCATAGAGTCCCATTGAGAGTATTGGCAGGATAAACAACAATAGCCACCCCATACGATCTAAAAATGCTCGGACAAATTCGTAAGGGACATCTATCGGCGGTACTGGTACTCCCAGTTGTTGCCCTTGTGCATCTATTGCCGCGACTCCTAGCAAAATGCCGTCTGGCCCTAGCAAAATCATCACGAAGAATAACCCCGCAAGGAACCAAAATATGCCTGCGATCGCATAAGCTAAGGGCGATACAAAATAACTCTGCAACTCCCGGCGATAAATAGCAATGATATTACTCAGTACTACACCCATTTACGCTGCCTCTCCTTCTTTCTCTGCTGCTAAGTCTACCTCAGTCTCGAAATTCTTTTCTTCTGTGGTCAGTTGCAAGAATACGTCTTCTAAGGTAGCGTTTACTCGCCGCAGTTCATGTAAACCAAATCCTGCACGCACTAATGTTGTAACAATATCCTTTCCTGGTTCTTTTCCCGGTTGCGATATTACCCGCAGGTAAGCGCGATTTGCCTGGGGTTGATGACTCGCTGTCGGAATTGATTCTATCAGGCTCACACCTGCGACTTTTTGCAATACCTGTTTCGCTAGGGCAGCTTCTCCTTCTATTTCAATTTCATACCCAGAACCACCTGTCAACTGGGTCATCAGATTTTCTGGTGTATTAGTTGCTACGACTTTACCGCGATTGATGATGGCGACGCGGCTACAAGTCATACTCACTTCTGGCAGAATGTGGGTGGAAAGAATAATTGTGTGAGTCCCAGCAAGGCTTTTAATTAAATTCCGCACCTCAATTATTTGTCGAGGATCGAGTCCAACTGTGGGTTCATCGAGAATGATTGCTGGGGGATCGTGGACGATCGCTTGAGCAATTCCGACTCTTTGGCGGTATCCTTTTGAGAGTTTGCGGATAATTACCTTTCGCTTATCTTCTAGGTTGCAGCGTTCGATGGCGGCTGTTACCTTGTTGGGGCGATCGCCTGCTGAAACTCCTTTAATTCGGGCAACAAAATGCAAAAATCCCTCCACCGTCATGTCTGGATACAACGGTGGTGTTTCGGGTAAATAACCAATTCGTTGGCGTACAGCCAGGGAATTTTCATGGACATCATAACCAGCAATCCGGGCATTACCATTGGTTGCTGGTAAATAACCAGCCAGAATCCTCATGGTTGTGGTTTTTCCAGCGCCATTGGGGCCCAACAATCCTAAAATCTCCCCAGGTTCGACGCTAAAGGTGACATCAGTAATTGCTGGGGTGGAACCGTATATTTTACTCAGATGTTCAACTTCAATCATAAAATCTCATACACAATATCAATTCTTTCAGCCTTTACTCCCTTAAAAAGGCTCAAATACCCTGGTTTCTGTGTTTGAACACAAATTATTAGCATAATTGCGTACTCAGCAATTATGTTCAACTCTGGGAGCGAGAATCTACCTCTATTATGTCTAAAGTAAATAACTCGCACCTGCCTAAAGGCTGAACCCGCATTTCTCACTCTTCTCAAGGCGTTTGATGGAGCAGAGAAGAAGTAATGAGTAATGAGTAATGAGTAATGAGTAAAAACTTCTTACTTCTTACTCATTACTTCTCCCCTGCACAAGCGCAGGCTTTAAGAGGTGTGGTGAGAAATCCGGGTGAAGTGGGAGCTTTCAGAGGTCTGTCTTTTTTAGATAATCATTCTCATGAAAATTAATGTTAAAAATAATTCTGAAGACACATCCTTTATACCCAGACTTAAGCTAGATTTAACCTATTGTTAACCTATTGACTTGATCTAGCTATTGGGTAATCAGGTAAATGACTAAAAATATTAGTAATCGTGAAAAATTAAATATTGTCGCTAAAGTATCTCCTAATTTAATCTCTACAGAACAAAGCAACTAAGATGGCACAGTCAACGAATTCACAGCCCTCTGGTGGGTTGCAAATAGTTCATGTAACTACCGGGCGCGTGCGATTCCGCACCACTGACAGTAGTTTGAACTCAATATTGGACAGCATAGCCCAAGATTTACGCTCCTTAGAGGGAGTGAGAGAAGTTGCTGTGAATGAGCAAACTGGCAGTTTGGTAGTTAATTTTGATGAAGATAAGCTGTCATTACCGCAAATTTTGGCGCTAAGATCCGATATTGAGATTCAACAGCCGCAAGCTTCATCTGATTCACCTAGCAAAACCGATCCCTTTGCTGCTTGGAAATCGCCTTTATTTTGGAAAGAGCAGGGTGTTTCCTTAATTCCGATGATGACAGGCTTGGCGGTAACAGGAGGGTTAGGAATTCATGGCTGGGTATCGATTCCAGTTTATATGATTGCGGCGGATGCAACCCGTGGTGTAATTGGTTATCTTGGCTCTCAAGTTCCGATATCAGAAAAAAACGAGGGTAATAATACCAGTTTTGCGATATCGCAATTATCAAAAGAGGAACGCCAATCTACTATCCAACCAGAAAAATCAACAAATAATCTTGAGAAAGCTAGCGAGGTGGCAGCACCTGCAAAGATTGAATATAGCGTAATCCATGCAATTAGCGGGCGTATTCGCTTCCATGTGCCAAAAATCGCTCAAGATCGAGCTTATGGGCGGCGACTTGAGAGAATAGTGAAAACCGATGCTGAAGTTACAAGTGTGCGGATGAATTTTGATGCAGCATCGATCGCGATCGCTTATCAGTCTCGTGAGATTCCATTATCTTATTGGGTAAGTTTGATGGAATTAGCGTTGGAGACAAATCCACCAACGCAGCCAATTACAACGGCTAACCAATCCCTCCAGGAAGTTAGTCAGACGAATCAAATTACAGACGCAACAACGTCACATCAAACAAGTTTAAATCTTAGTCAGACTCCTGAAGTTATCAACTCAACAACAGCAAGCGAAATAACTTCAGAGTTATCCAGTCTGTGGACTAACTTAAAACCGCCTGCGATGTTTTTCTCATTAGGCATTATGGCGAACTTACCCTTGGGAACCTAATATACAGTTTCAAATTGCGGAATACTGGAGGGGAATTATGGCTGTATTAAATTTAGAATCGGTAGCAGATTTAGACAAAAAACCAGAGCCAACAGTCACAGACAAGATTAATTACCCAGCAACGCCGCCTTCAAGGGTAGTGTATAGCATTATTTGTGCATTTCCTGGACAAGTGGCGTTTTGCATCCCTCAGATTAGCGAAGATCCAAAATATGTGGAACGTCTTGTTGCCTTGCTTGCTAATGAGCCTTTGGTAATAGATCGGCAAGTCAATAATACTACGGTAGGGTCAATTGCCATTACCTATAAATCTGATACAGTGTCAGATGTTGATATGCGATCGCATTTGGCTAATTTGATTCAGTTGGCTGGTAATGAAAAAGTGTTACTAGCAACTGCAAATCAGTTGAAACCATACTCAGCGTTAGTGGCAACAGAAGATAGGCAGGATAGAAAGCCAGCAATGCAACCACATAAGCAGAACTCAGCAACATTCTCTTTATCTTCTGCGGATGCATCAGTCTCTAAGACTAAAAGCAATTCGGTTTCTTCGGCTGATTCTGTAATTCAACAAGCAAGAAAGCCTGCAAAAGTAGCTTATAGCATTGCTCATGCCATTCCCGGAAGAGTGCGGTTTCGTGTGCCTCGAATTGCCTGCGATCCCAAATATGTCCAACGGTTAGAGGCATTACTCAAATCAGATTCGACAGTTACCAGTGAGCGAGTTAATAGCGCTGCGAGATCAGTTGTTATTACCTATAAAACTGGAACGATGCGGGATTCTCAGAAGCGAGTACAAAGCTTTTTGTCAACACCAATATCTCATCTAATCAATTTAATTGAATCTGCCAATGATCCCGCCACAGCCATAAGTTAGCTAACGAATTCAGCAAATTACAAATAACCAAATTGATAGCTAATCAATCTCACAGGATTGGTGGCTAATTTCCTCTATACCCCAGCAGAGAACCTGATTTTCATCGAAGTGTAACAATTTTGGATTAAAGAAAAGTAATGGCAAAAGTAGCACTACAACTCCCATCACCTCCAAAATCTCAATTCACTGTGTTGGAAGGGAATGGAAAAGCTTCTTTAACTGACACTAATGGACATTCTCGAAGAGAATTCCCTAACGTTACCTACAGCATTGTCCATACAACTCCGGGAAGGCTGCGGTTTCGCCTACCTCGTTTACGCTGTGATGCCAATTATGCCAAGCGTCTCGAAGTATTGCTAACAGCAGATGCGCTGGTGAAGAATGTTCGTGTGAAGCCTGCGGCGATGTCAGTTGCAGTTACTTATAAATCTGATAAAGTTTCCGATGCGAAGATGCGATCGCACCTTCACGATTTGATTCAGGCTGCAAGTGAAGTAGTTGTTCTCAAAAACTCTACATCTTTATCAGAAACTAAAAAAGAGCCATCTTGGCCAGGTTTACAACTCTCTGCCGTTGCGACTACTTTAGCAGTCTTGGGGGGGCCGTTAGGATTACCGATCCCACCTTTGATAGTGGTGCTTCCAATCGCTTTGGCTACTTTACCTGTTGTCCAACGAGCCTGGGAAGGTATTAGGGTAGAACGAAAATTGAATATTGACTTTTTGGATTTTATGGCGATCGCTATTACTACCTTCCAAGGGCAATTTCTCACACCATCGCTGATGCTGGGTTTAATTGAAGTCGGTGAAAATATCCGCGATCGCACGGCTCGTTCTTCTGCTCAACAAACTCTAGATTTACTTAGTTCTCTGGGGCAATTTGTCTGGGTGGAACGCAATGGCGAAAAGCAGCAAATTCCCATTCAAGATGTACAGCGTGGCGATACAGTAATTGTTTACCCTGGCGAACAAGTGCCGGTTGATGGTAGCATTTTGCGAGGTAAAGCCCTGCTAGATGAGCAGAAACTAACTGGCGAGTCGATGCCAGTACTGAAGAAAAAAGGACAACCAGTTTTCGCCTCAACGCTGGTACGAGAAGGACGAATTTATATTGTTGCAGAATGGATAGGCAATGATACCCGCGCTGGACAGAGCATTAAGTTAATGCAAGAAGCGCCTATCCACGATACGCGGATGGAGAATTATGCCACGAAATTTGCTCAAAAAGCTGTTGTGCCAACTTTGGTACTTGGCGGGGCAGTATTTGCCGCAACTCGTAATCCCTCACGAGCAGCCAGCGTTCTAACTCTAGACTTTGCTACAGGTATTCGAGTCTCCGTCCCCACAACAGTTTTAGCAGCATTAACTTATGCTGCCCGACGGGGGATTCTCATCCGTAGCGGACGGGCGTTAGAACAATTAGCAGAAGTTGATACCATAGTTTTTGATAAAACGGGGACACTGACTAAGGGAGAAGTCGATGTTGTCAGTGTGGAAAGTCTCAATCCAGCAACCTCAAGATTGCGAGTGTTGGAATTGGCAGCCGCCGCCGAACAACGTTTAACTCATCCAGTAGCAGAGGCAATTGTTCGCTATGCCGAAGCAGAGCAAGTGGAAATTTTGCCGCGTAGCAAGTGGGATTATCAACTAGGTTTGGGCGTACAAGCTCTGATTGATGGAGAGACAGTTTATGTTGGGAGCGATCGCTTTTTGCGTACCAATGGCATTGATACCGCAGCGTTAAATGGTCAACAAAAATCTGCAAATTCAGCGATTTATGTAGCCAGCAACGGGCAACTTCAAGGTATCATTAAATATAGTGATCTTCTCCGTCCCGAAAGTCGGGAAGTCATCACAGCACTTTCGACGGTCGAAGGTGTAGAGATTCACATATTAACCGGCGATAATAAGCGAACTGCTACTGCTGTTGCTGCTCAACTTGGTATTTTGCCAACGCATACTCACGCCGAAGCTTTTCCAGAACAAAAGGCAACAGTTGTCCGCCAACTACACGAACAAGGAAAGACAGTTGCATATGTAGGCGATGGGATCAACGATTCGCCAGCTTTAGCCTATGCCGATGTTTCTGTTTCCTTTGCCAACAGTTCTGAGATTGCCCGCGAGACAGCAGACTTAGTGTTGATGCAGAATGACTTGTATGGTTTATTAGAAGCGATCGCGATCGCTCGTCAAGCCAAGCAATTGATTCGGCAAAACACAGGACTAGTTGCTGTTCCTAATTTAGCAGCATTAGCGATCGCCGTTTTCTTTGGTCTTAACCCCTTAGCTGCAACAGTAGTCAATAATGGCTCAACCGTAGTTGCCGGAGTCAACGGTTTGCGTCCAATTCTTAAAAGTCGTCAACATAAAACTCTACCATCGGCAAGATGATGCAACTATGCCGGCAAGAGTATCTTAAAAAGCTTTCCCAGATTTCTCAATTAATAGGAGGAAATTGAATATGGCTAAAATTAGTGATTTTGTTGAAGATGCAGGCGCTCCCGGCATTATAGCCGGAATTGGTGCAGTACTCTTAGCACCTGTTTTATTGCCCATTGTCGCTGGAGTTGGTAAACCCTTAGTCAAGTCAGTCATCAAAGGCGGAATTGGCCTTTATGAAAGAAGCAAAGGAACCATTGCAGAAATGGGAGAAACCTGGGAAGACATGGTAGCCGAAGCCAGAGCTGAACTCGCTGATGAAAAAGAAACCCCCGCATTTGAAGCTAGTGCCACCAATGCGGATAATGTCGCCGATAATGGTGCGTAATTTCATCTGCATATCAGCAAGTTAAATTGTTCGCCAAATAGGACTTCCAATTACCAAAAGAAAAGAACCCCACCCCCAACCCCTCCCCGCAGGACTACAGTGTACACACATCTTTATACAAAACCAAAGTCTTGTAGATCCTCCTAAATCCTCCTTAAAAAGGAGGACTTTGAAAGGTTTTTGCCCCCCTTTTTAAGGGGGGTTGGGGGGATCGAAGCCTGTGGGGTAACTCAAGAAGAATTGTCTGTACACCGTAGCCCCGCTTTTCGGGAGGGGAGACAAAGCACAGCTTTGGCGGGGTGCGGTTCTCCGCGTTTAATAAGTAATCAAGCGGACATAATATAATTTATGTTTTGGAAGTCCCTAGTGCAAGATAGTGCAAAAACTCTCTCGCTCCTCTTATTCCTCTGTGTTCTCTGCGCCCTCTGCGGTTCGTTTTTTATTAATTTTCCACTCATTCCTGTAAATAACAAACCCACAACAAAGAATCCACCTTCATACAAGTCAAAAAGGCAGTTGTATGTTGACAAATGGTTATAGCACTTACAATAAAATGCCGGAAATTATAGACAAACCCACTTTCAAAACACCACCAAAACCGATATCTACAAAAGTTGTAAGTTCAACCCCCGGAAGATTGCGGTTGAGAGTGGCTCATTCCCATCGTCAACCAGAAAAAATGCAACGTATCGCCAATGCTTTGTTAGCAAATCCTCACATTAATCAAGTTAAGACAAATTTCCATCATGGCAGTATTGTTATCAATCACGATGGTCTAGAAAATGTGCTAGCAACACTTAAAGATTTAGGAATAATTTTTGCTGATGTTTCCGAGGGTAACACCGAGGCAGCAGCAGGAGTATCATCTGCGGTTGTTGACTTAAACCAGCGCATCAAACAGTTAACACATGGTGCTTTTGATCTGCGGATTCTTTTCCCTTTGGGATTAGCTAGTCTTTCGGTACGGCAATTATTTAAGAGAGGGTTACAGCTAGAAATGATTCCTTGGTATGTTTTAGCATGGTATGCTTTTGATAGCTTTATTAAGTTGCATGGAACTAGCCAAGAAAAATCAGCAAACGATTAACTAAAAAGCTTAATTTATCTGCCAAATTTTGATGGTTTTATCAGAACTAGCACTAGCCAAAAATTGACCATCATGGCTAATAGCAACAGAGTTTACTGCCCCTGAGTGTTCTGTGATAGTTTGCAGTAACTCTCCCGTCTGCAAATGCCAAATTTTGATGGTTTTGTCTACGCTACCGCTAAAGAGAATTTCTCCATCAGGACTAACAGCTAAGGATCTTACCTCTTCTAAATGTCCAGTCAAGGTATGTAACACTTTGCCTGTAGTTAAATGCCAAATTTTGATAGTTTTATCTGCACTAGCGCTAAAAAGAATTTCTCCATCAGGACTGATGATTACTGATTTCACCTCACCAGAATGTCCGTTGAGGGTGCGTAATGGCTCTCCCGTGTGTGGGTTCCACAGCCTAATTTTGTTGTCAGAACTACCACTAGCAAGGATTGTACTATCGGGGCTGATAGCAGCAGCATTAACTGCGAATGAATGCCAAAGGGTAGAAATGCGATCGCCTTTATGCAAATTCCAAATTTTGATTTTATTACTACCACTGGCAAGAATTTGCCCGTCAGGACTGATTGCGATGCAGTTAACCGGTTTTTGATGTCCTAACAGAGTGTGAACGAGTTTGTCAGAATTGAGATTCCATACTTTGACATTACTTCTGGGGTGTTGATAAATACCAACAGCAAAATAATCTCCATCAGGACTAATCGCAACAGAGGAAATTTTGCCTAAATCTTCTGTGAGAGTGCGGATAAGTTTACCAGTCTTAAGATTCCATACTTTGATGGTTTTATCTGCACAACCGCTAACTAAAGTCTCAGAATCAGGACTAATGGCAACAGATGTGACTTTTTCTGAATGTCCAGTTAAGGTATGGCTGAGAAAAATATGTTGTACTGTTACTTGGTGTTTGAGGTTGGCGATGCGATTTAAAATTTCATCAACATCAGCAATACTCTGAGTATCACCCACCGCGACAAAATATTCTCTTAACTTTTTTACATATTCCTCATCTTTAACGCTAACGGCTGATTGCATTTCCTGAAGCGGATTAGGAGAATTGTTTGGTGATATTTGGCGTAGTTGTAACCATGTACTCAGAGAATAATTTAGCTGTTCGTTTGCCCAAGCGCGTAGTTTACCGCCGTAGGCATCGCTTAAATGGCATAAACTCTGGGCTAATTCTAAAGCCAATTCTGGAATCCAGTAACAGCGCTCATTTTCCAGAGCTTGGTAAACTTGTTTGTAACCAGAGGCGATAACCCCTAGTGATTGTAAATCAAAAGCATCTGACAGCAAACTCGGCAGCAACTCTGGTAGTAGCGGAGGTACACCACGATCAACCAGGTGGTAAATATCCGCTACCCAACCTGCAACCAAACAGTGATAGGTAATCAAAACCTGGCAAAGTTTTTCATAATCCTGACGATTGACTTGATATTGTAAAGATAACTTACTAATATCAATTCCTTTTTCATGCCATTTTTCTACCTTTTCTAAAGTTTCTAAATTTATCACATTATCTTTTCCAAGCTGATTAATTTCCTCTAATTCTTCTCCTAATGCCACAAGCTCATCTCTAATTTTCTTCCATTCTAATGCTCGCCTTTTAGCAGACTCTTCCAGAATTTCTCGATAAGGCAAACGAGCAATTGTTTTATAATAATAATTGTCTTGCCCTAAACCCCAGTAGGCAATCCTAAAATTTAAATAATCTCCATCATTTTCTGACTCTAAAATCAAACTTGGCTCTGTTTTCAACATTCCAAACAGAGCTTTAATACTTGATTCACTGTGAAAACGTTTACTATCCCAGGCTCCTGCCAATAACTCTGTTGGTCTAACTTGGCTGTGTAAAGAGTAATGTTTGTTGAGAAAATCTCTTAACCCTTCAGCTAACATTAACTCAATTTGAGAAATATTTTCATCTCTACGATCGCCAAATTGGTCAAAATCTACTTGCGGAGGAGCGATAAAAATTTTAAGTGGAGTATGTCCATAATTGGTGTGGTCTAAAATTTGTGAAGGGTATAATCTTAAGGGCCAGCTATCAAAAATCTTATTGACTTCTGGTAACTTAAGCGCTGTTTCTCGCTCTTGTGCGGCTATTCTTAACCGCGTTTGTTGATTATCGGCTACTAATTGCTGTTGGAAAATTCTTGCTTGTTCAAAATCTTCAACATCACCGCTTTTTTTATTTGCAGGATTTAGAATTTTGAGTATTTCGGGAATTGCCTCAATCGGTTCATATTTACTCAGTCCTAACCTGGATTTATTTCTATTTTGGACTAGCTCTGCAACAACAGGTGCAAACTCTAGTACCAGTTGAATTAGTAACATTAACCCTTGCTGCATAAACACATACCTAGAAACTAATTGAAGAAGAATTCAGAAGTCATAATCAAGACGCTCTCTACAAGACGCTGTGCTATCCGCTTTTTCGGTCAAAATTTAGAATGAATTTTGATTCCTGACTCTTGAATTCTGTTTTGATAAAATAAATAAGCAAGGCTTACATGAAATCAGGGTAATACTTTCATCCAGCAAATTCATACATAGCCTTGATGTTACTACTTGAGAGTATAGTAACTCAAACGTAAGACATGAAACTCGTTATATGTCAATAAATCTATGTGGTTAAATCCCTGTAAATTAAAATAAACACAGTATTAAAAAAACTTAATCAACTTGATAGCAACGGGAACTAGATTCACTACTGAGATAGATTTCTTCATTCAGAAAAATAGGTATAACTAGAGTAAAGTTAATGCAGTTCGATAAAGCGCTCTCTTAAAACATTAATAGATAAGTTTATCAGCTTGGTTACGTTTTTTATTTTTTAATTTCAAAAAATAGTACGATGACTTCTATAAAACGTTCTAACTCTGGCAAAACTGCTAGTATGAACCTGCGTTTACCACCAAAAATGGCAACTAAAAGCGTAGCTAAGAAAGCAGCTTCATCCCAAAAGATATTCTATAGCATTGTCCATACAATTCCTGGACGGATTCGTTTTCGTATTCCTCTGTTAGGCAGAGATACTGAGTATGCTAATCAACTTAAATTAGCGATGGAATCCGATCCTAGAGTTACAAATGTCCGTGCTAACCCAAAAGCTGCATCCATTGTCATCAATTATAAAGTAGGCGTAATTTCAGATAATCAAATGCGCGAGCATCTGGTTAATCTGATTCAAACTGCTCAAGATGTGGTTCTGCCAAAAGAGATAATGGCAAAATCAATCGTAGGGGCTATCTTTGATGCTCTAATCAACTTAATTGATAATACACGCAAGATTAACCAAGCACGTAATGTTCTTGTATATCGAAGGTTTAGAACAGACATTTGGGAACGGATGCTTTCTACCTCAAGAAGCATAATTAAGAGGTTAAAATCTGCCACCATGTTTATCTTACCTAACAAGCGATGGCGATTACGCGGCAATGGCGAGGCGAATTCCCAGCCTTTGAAACTGAAATCTGCCAGCGAACCAAATCTTATATAGTTACTAATAGTAAGTGAGCATAAATAATTGTCGTTGGGATAAGGCAATAGGCAACAGGCAATAAGTATAAGTGTTTTAGCCTAGTTCATTTTTATTTGCATAGCTTGATTTTCTTGTGCCAACTTACTTAGTAGCAATTAAAATGATTCCTGGTTAAGAGTAATTAGCTCTAAAAAACTGGGATTTACCATAACTCATGAAAATCTCTTTTATCTAGCCTTCAATTCAAGCATTTTATTATCAATAACAAATGGGTACTCCTCACTGTCAAAAACTTCTGAATCAAACCCATTGGGTTCAAGCAATACATACTGCTGTTAAGGGAAGAGCTAGATATAAAGTAAATGGGCTTTATCATTCGGAAGCTCTCAAAAGATATCTTGAATCGAGATTATTAGAGGATAAAATAATCTTGCAAGCTCGTGCTAATAGTTACACAGGGAATGTGCTTGTTAGTTTTCATCCAGACAACAGTTCAAATGCGATCGCACTCCTTATCCAAGAAATTGTCTTAGATTATCGGAAAAAAGTCAGTAAATCACTTGGAACTAGTAACTTGCATTCCTTTGGCACTAAAGAAAATATTGGTTTCGTTGGGGGTAATAATCGAAACATATTTGATTCAGCCGTACTGTCTCAAATATCTATGCAGCGACAATTAAACCAAACAGCCAGTCAACTTATTCCGGTTGTTTGTGTCCTTGTATGTGGCACTGCACTGTTGTACGCATATAATCTTGACGAGGCCATTTTGCTCTTGATCCAGAAGTTGCATACACCACTGCGCGATCGCATCATGCTTGGTATCACTTTTCTAGGCGATCCACTAGTAATGCTGATATCTTCTTTGGGGCTGGCGATTAGTCCGTTATATTCTAATCGTCGCAGGCAAGCAACTATCTTGGGTATCGCTGGAGTCGGCGCAATCTTACTAAATTGTTTAATGAAAATATCATTTGGTAGAGCGCGTCCAGCACTGTGGAAACATATTATTAATGTCGGCCAGCACAGTTTTCCTAGCGGCCATGCAATGGTTTCAATAGTGATTTACGGCTTCACTGGCTATATTCTGGCAAAGCAGTTTCCTGAATGGCGCTTTTGGATTTATGGCTTGACTGTTTTCTTGATTGCTGCGATTGGTTTCAGCCGGCTTTACCTTGGAGTACATTGGCTGACTGATGTTACAGCTGGCTATGCCACAGGTTTGGTGTGGTTAATTGCCTGTATCCTTATTTTGGAATCGGAACAACAAGGAATAATTGACGAGTTAGAAGGGCGGTTAGAAACCGCGTCTATACAAACAAAACCCACCTTCGTGGGTTAAAAATATTAATTTTCTCTTAGTCCGCGCAGGCGGACTTTGTTTGTGTAGCCGCGAATTCCATTCGCCCAGGCTTAAGTTGACACCAATGACAGATGTGCTACCCTACCAATGCACAAATTATTTTGGATAATTTATTTTTTGGAAATTCCTTACTGGTAACTGTTAATAATAGCTGCCAGATTTCCGATGCTCCAAAGCAGTGATACCATCATTTTCCAACACTTCACCGTGATTAATAACGGCATAAATTAACCATCTATCGCCACATTCAAGCTGATTTTGCACCGTACATTCTAAATAGGCTAATGCCTCATTCAAAATCAAACAACCATTATCAGCAGTTTTTGTGGAAAGATTTGCAAAGGGATTATCGCCTAAAGTGCTATGGCGAGAAAAATAGCGTCGCACATTTCTTCCTTCTTTGAGGATATTCAGCACAAATTTATCACCAGGATGATGCATTAAATCTGCATTTTGCTCGTTAGCGATCGCAATCATAATTCCTGGCGGGTTAAAAGTTGCCTGCGATACCCAAGAAGTTAAAACCCCTTTGTGAGTTTCTTCATCACGAGTTGTCACAACACACAGAGAACCAATGATTCGCCCCACCGCTTGTTCGGTACGATCTACATGGGTTTCTGTCACAACCTGGCGGGAAGTCCGCAGTTTTTTGGTTTTCTTCAAGTTTTGAGCAAACGCAGCACCTGCTTCTTGACACTGCTGAAGAATCTCAGGAGTCGGGCTAAAACGCACCCGAATGGTTTCAAATCCTAGTTGATAATTTGCATCTTTGAGCTTGCTTTCGATTAAATCAATTGCCTCGCCACTCCAACCGTAAGAACCAAACACCCCTGCTAACTTAGTTTTAGCCGCCACAGAGAGAACTATTCCTAAAGCAGTTTGAATTTGAGTCGGTGCATGACCACCTAAAGTAGGTGAGCCGATAATCAAGCCATCGCAGATTTCTACAATGCGGTTAATCTCCGCAGAATCGGCTAGTTCACAGTTGATTGATTCTACATTAACTCCATTTTGAATCAAACCTTGAGCGATCGCATTCGCCAGAGTTGCTGTATTTCCATAAGCAGAAGCATAAAGCAAAGCGACACTCAACTCTTGAGATTTTTGCCCTTGACACCATTGACGGTAATCATAAGTAAAACGACTGAGGCTGTAACGAACAACCGGGCCGTGTGCTGGGGCATAACATCTGGCTCCTAAGACTGACAATTTATCTAAGGCTACTTCAACTTGTTTGGCTTGGGGCGCATGGAGACATTCAAAATAGTAACGACGCTCCGCGTCTAATCCCTTCCAATCTTCATCAAACAAAGTATCTTCGCAAATATGAGCGCCAAAAAGTTTATCTGTGTAGAGAATTTTTGTGGCGGAATCGTAGGTACAAAGTCCATCCGCCCAGCGAGGAGTCGGTACGGAGATAAATGATAGAAGATGTCCTTGTCCTAAATCTAGAGTATCTTGCGATCGCATCGCTTGAATAGGTGATTCAAATTCGGGAAAGGCAGTTTTTAGAGCATTGGCGGCGGGGCGAGAACAAATTAAAGTGGCTTGAGGAACCAGAGATAGCAATACTTGCAAGGTTGCTCTGCGGTTCGGGTTGACATGACTAAGAACAATGTAATCTAGGGTAATGAAATCTAGATGTTGTGCAAGTTGCTCAAGGTAAATTTCGGTAAAAGATTCGCCGGGAGGGTCAATTAAAGCCTTTTTATCAGCTTGAATTAGATAAGAATTTGCTGTAGTTCCCCGTTGGCGGGAATATTCCACCTCAAATTTTAGTCTGTCCCAAGTCCGCGATCGCAAAATCAGAGTATTTTTACCAATTTCAGCAACTTGTACATCTCTAGGATGGCTGGTAGTTAAAGTATTTGCAGACATAATAACCTCTGTTAATCATTGAGCATGGCGGAAGATTCTACTCCCTATTCTTAATGGCTATTGGTTTCTGTTAATTCAGACTTAACTCGGCTTCTATAGCGTTTAGATACTTCTTGTTCGGGATCGATACCTTCAAAGGTAGGGGGTAGCCAAACTCGGAGAAACAATAGTACTCCCAGCACTAATAAAAAAGCACAAGTTGCTAAAACTTGACTCCAACTTGTTTCTAGAACACCTTTAACAATGACTTCTCGCAAGGCGGAAACGATGGAAACTTCAACAGCTACTCCAATAGATACTCGATGTTCCTGTAGGTAAATAATCAGCAGCCGGAATAACTCAACTAAGATAAGCAAAAAGAGAATATCGGCAGTAACAGCATGAAAATCTAGAGGTGGAAGTAAGGAGAGAAACATATCTCTCACCTGAAGCACCATGAAGCTAAATAATCCGATACACAAACAAATCACAATCACATCTTGGATAAATTCCAAGGTTCGCACAACACGCCCACGATTGATTTCGTACATCGTAATCGGGGTATTTTCAACAGATTTATACATAGTTTTTTGGGACTTTGTAGAGACGCGATGAATCGCGTCTGTTGAGGAGCAAGGGAGCCTAATGAAAAATGACCAATGACAACTGACAAATGACTATTTAATAATGATTGCCAATTTTACGGTGATGCGCGGCAGTAAGTGCATTTAGTTTGGCGACTCTTCCAGTTTGGACTGTGCTATAAATTACCCAATGATCTCCACAATCCATACGGCTAGTAATTTCACATTCTATGTAAGCTAAAGCTTCAGCTAAAACGGGTGATTCATTTTTTGCTGGATATGTTTTCACTCCAGCAAATCTATCTGCGCCAGGAGCAAAACGCTTGAGGAAATGTTTCATTAATCCTTGATATTTACCTTCTTCTAAAACGTTTAGAACGAAGCGATCGCCAACGTGCATCAAAGATTCAATTGCCCGATCTTTGGATACTGCGATCGCTACTCCTAAAGGCTCAAGACTTGCTTGTATCACCCAAGAAGCCAGCATTGCACTCTGAATTTCCCCTTTTTTGGCGGTGATGATGTATAATCCTGTGCTAATCCGCCCTAAAGCTTTCTCTAACTCGGTATTGATAGATTTTATCTGTTTAATGGTGCGATCGCGGTTCAGCCATTGACCCAAGTCTGTCCCCGCTTCATCACAAAGCTGTTCCGTTGCTTGGGTAGGAATTTCCTTAACTAAGATAGGAGGAAAAGCTTCAGTTAATCCTAGTTCTTGAAACTTATTACGTAAAGGATAAACAGGTTCATCATCTCCCCCTCCCGACTCTAATAAACCAATTGCCTGTTTCTTGTGAACAGCAGCCAAAATTGTACTTAAAGCAGCTTGAGCCATCACCAAAGATTGGGGTGGCATTGCAATTACTAAGCCAGAAGATTGTGCAACTAATTCTCGAACTTCTTGAGGCTCGGCACTATTGAGAGCTATTAATTCTACTGCCGCTCCTGTTTTCGCGCATCCATGTGCTATGGTACGAACTAAATGTTCACTATGCCCGTAATCTTCAACATAAAATAGAGCCACTAAAGTCTCTGTTTTTGCTTGTTCTAAACTCCAATTTTGATAACGCCTAAGCCATTCAGAGATATAGTGTTGTAATAAAGGCCCGTGTCCAGTGGCGACTGTTCCTATTTCTAACTTTTCAATCCGCTTTAAAGCTGTCAAAACAGACCGAGCATTGGGGCCCATAAGACAATCATAATAATATTGAAAATCTTCCTCAAGTAAGGTGATATTTTCATCATAAGTGTGGTCATCACAGTAGTGCATTCCAAACACATCGCAAGTGTAGAGAGTGCTAGTTTTGTGGTCATAAGTCAAGATTGTGTCAGGCCAGTGTAAGTTAGGTGCAGAGATAAATTCTAATTCGTGTCCGTTGCCTAAATCTAACCGCTCTCCACTTTTCACCTGTATTGATTTAAAAGGCTGGTGAACCATATTTTCTAGAAATTGAATAGCTACCTTAGCACCAACAACAGTAATTGAGGGAGCTAATTGCAAAATATCTTTCACTAACCCACTATGGTCTGGTTCCGTGTGACTAATAATCAAATAGTCTATTTTAGTTGGATCAATTAATCCCACCACTACCTCAAGATATAATTGCTCAAACTTGCGGTGAGATGTGTCAACTAAGGCTACCTTTTCTCCCTGAATTAAGAAAGAATTATAGGTTGTACCATTACGTAAACCAAACTCGACATCAAAACGTTCTCTATCCCAGTCGAGACAACGAATAGCAGTCGTTGCAGGAGCAATTTCAACAGTTTGAATCGTCAAACGTCCTGAGTTGGGAGTAACTGGAGTAAGCTCTGTGAGTGCAACCATTTGTTTTCTCCAAAAATATTTTTGTCTGAGAGGATGTTTGAAAAGTTTTGGGCGATTGGAAATCGCGGCTACACAAGCAAAGTCCGCCTGCGCGGACTAACACAAAATCAAGCTTCTTAACCCACGTAGGTGGGTTTCGTCTGTGTAGCCGCGACTTCTAGTCGCTAGGGCAAGTAATAATTTAGACTTTTCAAACAACCTCTGAGGAGAGCGTTATGTTTTTTATATTTACCTGAAATACTCAATTAGTAAAATGCCAATTTCTAAAGCTAATCATCAGAAATATTTATTCATTATTTAGATTGATTTACCATTTAATTGCTCAATGTTTATCATTACTTTTATCTTCAAGAATGAATGTGAGAAGATATAAATACTAAGTTAAAATGTTTATGGATGTCGTTAATATTTTTTCCTCCTCCCATACAACAAATCAACAGCGAAATCGCCCGTCACGCTGGTGTTGATCTGTATGTGCTACGCCTCGATCTCATGCACCCGTGGGTTAACGGCAATAAGTGGTTCAAGCTGAAATACAATCTTTTGGAAGCCAGAGAGAAAAATTTCACAACGCTGCTTACTTTTGGCGGCGCTTATTCTAATCACATCTATGCAACTGCGGCGGCTGGTAATCTTTTCGGTTTTCGCACCATCGGCGTAATTCGTGGGGAGGAGAGGCTACCATTAAACCCTACCCTGAGTTTTGCTGTACAGCAGGGTATGCAACTTGTGTACCTGAACCGCGAAATGTATCGACAGCGCAACACACCAGCACTACAGGAATATCTGCAACAACGTTTCGGCGAGGTGTTTATCATTCCCGAAGGCGGGAGTAATTTAAATGGTGTGCGCGGCTGCACAGAGATAATTATTGGTGATGCGATTGCATTTAATCATATATGCGTAGCTTGCGGTACGGCTACCACACTAGCGGGGATTGCACTTTCGTTGCACGAAGGACAAAGAGCGATCGCTTTTCCCGTATTGAAAAATGGCGCATTTCTTGCCCAAGAAATCGAAACTTTATTGACAAATTACCTCGCCTCTGATTTACCCACACCATATAATTCTCCCGCTTCCTGGGAATTAATGTGTGATTATCACTTCGGCGGCTATGCAAAGGTGAACGATGAGTTACTACTATTCAGCCAGCAGTTCACACAGAAACATGGCGTACCTCTCGATTACGTATATACCGCCAAAATGTTTTACGGAGTGATGGATTTACTAAAGCAGGGATTTTTTTGTAAAGGCGATCGCTTGTTGCTGGTACACACAGGAGGCTTACAAGGAAATGTCGGTATGAAGGAGCGATCGCAATTCGGTTCGGTTAAGCCAAACACTAAATAGACTGAGGGTTATTACCCAAGTGTAGTGAGATTGAATGCAACTTAAATAACTCTCACTTATTAATCTTTTTATTTAGTTTGGATAGGTAATTCAATTACAAACTCTGTACCCTTACCTTGGGTTGAATGGCAAGTTAGCTTACCGTGATGATTCTTAACTACAATTTGGTAAGAAATAGATAAACCTAGCCCTGTTCCTTTCCCAATGGGTTTTGTGGTGTAGAAAGCATCGAATACTTTTATCTGCTCTGCTTCGCTGATTCCTGAGCCATTGTCTGCAATTCGGAGAATAACTCGTTCTCCAATTGACTCAGTTTTAATCCAAATCACACCAAGATATTTGGAGTTTTCCTCAAAGTCTTGATTTTTTTGAATTTCTTCAATTGCATCAACCGCATTGCATATCAAATTCATAAATACCTGATTTATTTCGCCTGGATAGCACTCAATCGATGGTAATTCTCCATATTCTTTGATTACTTTGATTGCCCGACAATGACCATTTGCTTTGAGTCGATGACCGAGAATGAGTAGTGTGCTTTCTAGACCTTCATGCAGGTTAGCTAATTTCTTGCCTGCTTCTCTATGGCGAGAAAACTTATTCAATGATGATACAATTTCTGTAACCCGATCTGTACCAACTTGCATTGATTGAATAATTTTAGATAAATCATTTAATAAAAAGCTAATATCTTTTGTTTGAATAGCATTTTTAATTTCAATAGGTGGGTCGGGCAGATACTTTTGATATAGCTTGAGTAAATCAACAATCTCCTGAACATACTGTTCCACAAAATTTAAGTTGCCAGCGATAAAATTAATAGGATTATTCACCTCATGGGCAATTCCTGCTGTTAGATAACCCAAAGCTGCTACCTTTTCTGCTTGGATCAGTTGGGTTTGAGCCTGTTGTAATTCGGTGTTTTTGGCAATTAAGGTTTTTGTCAAATTTCTCAGTTTAAGTTGGTGCTCTATTCGCACCAAGACCTCTTCATACTGAAAAGGTTTGGTAATATAGTCTACGGCTCCCAATCGCAATCCTTTAATTTTCTCAGTAGTATCTGAAAGAGCAGTCATAAAAATGATTGGAATATCCTGAATACGAGGATCGCTTTTTATGTGTTTACAAGTTTCAAATCCATCGATGCCTGGCATCATCACATCAAGCAAAATTAAATCAGGTAAATGATCGCTGTCTAATCTTTGTATGGCTTTTTCACCACTACGAGTTGCCCAAACTTCAAAGCTAGACTGATCCAAAAAGCTCGATAAAACTTGTAAGTTGGCAGGGTTATCGTCAACGACTAAAACAATTCCTCTGGCAGGATCGCGATTCGGGGAATTCTTTTGATCGCGTATCGTCGCTGTCATGTTGTTTCTACTCCATATTGAGTTAAGAAGTTGAGGATTAAATCTTCGTCAAATTGCCGAGCTAATTGCCGTAATTGGTTAGCAAAAGGAGCGAAGTTTGTGTCTGTTCCCTCCAGTTGATCAGCCAATTTGAGAATGGCATTGAAGTTACCTTTACTGGCTAAAACCATCAGTTCCCGCAATACATCGGGGGAAGGAGAAATCAAATTATCTGGAGGGCTATTACGTGTTGTAGTCGAAGAGTTGATTCTTTGTTGCTCAGGCTGAGACTGCTGGTAAATCCATGCCAAACCTAAGTGGAACTCTAATTGATGTAGTAATTCATCTACTTGTATAGGTTTGCTCAAAAAGGTGTCACCTCCTGCTTCCAGACTGCGATGTTGGTCTGTTTCAAAGACACTAGCAGAAGAGACAATAATCTTGACATCCTGGATATCTGGGGTATGACGCAGGTGTTGAATTAATTCAAACCCATCCATTTCTGGCATGAGCAAATCTGTAATTACCAAGTCTGGTTTCAGGGCGATCGCTTTTTCTAAACCTTCTTGACCGTTGCTAGCTTCAACTACATTGAAACCCAGTGGTTGCAGTAAGTTGGTAATTACTGTCCGATTCTCCCAGCGATCGTCCACCATCAAGATAGTGCGGGGGCTACCTTCAAAACCAATGATTTGTCCCTTGGATGCAACCATAGCAGATTGTACCCATTCCCTTGCTTCGGCGATCGCAATTTCAAACCAGAAAGTACTACCCTGACCGATCTGACTTTTAACGTGGATATCCCCACCCATCATCTGCACTAACTGCCGAGTAATAGCTAAACCCAGCCCTGTCCCTTCCGTCTGACGCTTTTTCTCACCTACTTGTTCAAATGGCAAAAAAATCTTGGCTAACTCGCTTGGAGTTATCCCAATTCCCGTATCTTCTACACTAAAGTGAATGCGATATTTTACCGTCTGTCCATCAGCAGGAAGTTGATCGATTACCTCAACCTTGAAACTAACCTTGCCCTCATCTGTAAATTTGATGGCGTTCCCCAGCAGATTTAGGAGAACTTGACGTAACCTTTTGACATCTACATGAACTCCATTAGGCAAGTTGATCGCGGGTTCATAGACAAACAAAATACCCTTTTGTTCTGCCCGAATCTGGCAAATTTCCCCGATCCCCTGTAAAAAAGACGGGAAATGCACATCCTGCTGATGCAGTTCCAGCTTTCGCGCTTCAATTTTAGAAAGATCCAAAATGTCATTGATTAAAGTCAGCAGATGAGAGCCACATTGTTCAATGATGTTTACATGATATTGCTCTGACTCCGGCAAACCTTTGGAACGCAGCAAAATTTGAGCACAACCCAAAATACCATTCAAAGGCGTTCGCAGTTCATGACTCATGTTGGCTAAAAATTCGCTCTTAGCACGGTTTGCGCTATCAGCCGTTTCTTTAGACTTTTTCAGTTGAGCCTGTTCAAACGCTTGCACCCACCACAAAACAGTAATCATCGTAACTGTCAGTCCCCCCACAATTAGGGCGATCAAATCGAGGAATTGCAGTCGAGATTCAATATTTTGGCGCGGAATCACTAGAGCCACAGACCAATTAGCTTCTCGCAACGACACATAAGCAATATACGCCTTATGTGAATTAAGGGAGAGGATGTTGCTCAAAAGTAAGGACATCAATAC